>JAJYSM010000097.1 GCA_021793575.1 Pseudomonadota bacterium | reverse complement strand
CCGGTTCAACCTCAAGATTCTCGTCCCTCGCCTACTGGTCGCCGTCGCTCGCTGCAAACCTTGGCCAGAGTGGCGCTTGCGGGCCATCACACCCTTGCGAACGGCTTAACTTCAGCGCGAATCAGGAAGTTTTTTGTGGGAGCGACTTCAGTCGCGATGCCTTGTTCTGATGTTGCATCAAAGCAAAGGCATCGCGACTGAAGTCGCTCCCATCAGGAGCCTTCGCGCACAGGCTGCGCTTGTATCCGATAAAGAAAAGCGGAGCCGCTGCCTGCTCCGCTTTGGCGATCGCGCCGACGCCGGCGATCAGGCCAGATGCTTGGCCGCGAAATCCCAGTTCACCAGGTTCCAGAACGCCTCCAGGTATTTCGGGCGGGCGTTGCGGTAGTCGATGTAATAGGCGTGTTCCCACACGTCGGCGGTGAACAGCGGCTTGTCGCTGCCGGTGATCGGGGTGGCCGCGTTGGAGGTGTTGACGATGCCGAGCGAACCGTCCGGACGCTGCACCAGCCAGGTCCAGCCGGAGCCGAAGTTGCCGGTGGCCGACTTGGTGAACTCATCCTTGAACTTGTCAAACGAGCCGAACGCCTTGCTGATCGCGTCGGCCAGCTTGCCGCTGGGGGCGCCGCCGCCTTTCGGACTCATCGAGTGCCAGTAGAAGGTGTGGTTCCAGATCTGCGCGGCGTTGTTGAATATGCCGCCGGAGGACTTGCGGATGATGTCTTCCAGCGGGGCGCTGGCAAACTCGCTGCCTTCGATCAGCTTGTTGAGATTGGTCACATAGGCCTGGTGGTGCTTGCCGTAGTGATACTCCAGCGTTTCGGCGGAAATGTGCGGTTCGAGGGCATTCTTTTCGTAGGGAAGCGGGGGAAGTTCGATCGCCATGGAATGACTCCTTGAGCTCTGGCTGGGGGAGAGGATCGGCGCAGCGGACGGCAGCCGGCGGGTGACTGATACAATATCGGTCTGTCTGCATTGTAAAGATGAATCACCGGGCTATGGATATCAACGAGCGAATCAGGTCGATCTTGGCCGACCATCCCATCGTGCTTTTCATGAAAGGCACACCCCAGTTTCCGATGTGCGGCTTCTCCAGTCGTGCCGCGAAGGCACTGTCCGACGCCGGCGCGGCATTCCATGCGGTGAACGTGCTGGCCGATCCGCAGGTGCGCGCCGCGCTGCCGCACTTTGCCAACTGGCCGACGTTCCCGCAGCTGTTCATCCAGGGCGAGCTGATCGGCGGCTGCGACATCATTGAGGAGCTGAAATCCGCCGGCGAGCTTACCCGTATGGCGCAGGACGTGACCGGAGCGCTGCACTCATGACGCTGCCGCTGGCTCGACTTCCGGGCGAGTGGACGCCCGCGGCCGACAGTCTCGCCGGACGAGTGGTGCTGGTGACCGGCGCCACCGGCGGCCTCGGCGGCGCGGTGGCGCGCGCGGCCACCCGCGCCGGTGCCACGGTGGTGATCAGTGGCCGGCGCAAGCGCCAGCTGGAGCTGCTGTACGACGCGATGCTGGCCGAAGGGCTGGCCGAGCCGGTGATCCATCCGCTGGACATGGAAGTGGCCACGCCGCGCGAGTACGCCGCGCTGGCCGAAGGCCTGGAGCGCGACTTCGGCCGGCTCGATGGCATCGTGCACGCGGCGGCCAGCTTCACCGGGCTCACCCCGCTTTCCATGCACAAGCCGGACGACTGGCTGCGCGCGCTGCACGTGAACGTGTCGGCGCCGTTCGCGCTGACCCAGGCTTGCATGCCGCTGCTGACCCGCGCCGACGACAGTGCGGTGGTCTTCGTGCTGGACAGCCCGCAGCTGCTGCAGCGCGCGCACTGGGGTGGCTACGGCGTATCGAAGGCGGCGCTGGAACGTCTGGTGGCGATCCTGCACGAGGAGACCGACGACAGCCCGCTGCGCGTGCACGCGCTGCTGCCGGCGCCGATGCGCACCGCGCTGCGCCGGCAGGCCTACTTCGGCGAGGACATCCTGCAGCGGCCGCTGCCGGAGGCCGCCGCGGCGGCGGCCGTCTACCTGCTCGGCGCGCAGGCGCTGGCGGCACGCGGCGCGGTGCTGGATCTGCGTATCGAATGAATTCGGGTTGCGTGCAGGAGCGCACCTTGTGAGCGAAAGCTCCCGGTGGGAGCGATTTCAGTCGCGATGCCTTTGCCTTGATGTGGCATCAGAACAAGAGCATCGCGGCTGAAGCCGCTCCCACAATATCCATGATCTTGCACCAGGAAAGGGAGTCGAGATGGAAACGCAGATGACCACGTTGTCGGCGGGGATCATGCTGTTTCTGATCATGGACCCGCTGGGCAATATCCCGTTCTTTCTGAGCCTGCTGAAGGACGTGCCGCCCAGGCGCCGGCGCCGGGTGATGGTGCGCGAGCTGCTGATCGCGCTGGGCGTGCTGCTGGGGTTCCTGTTCGGCGGCCAGCACATTCTCAAGCTGCTGCAGCTGAAGCCGGATTCGATCAGCATCGCCGGCGGCATCGTGCTGTTTCTGATCGGCATCCGCATGGTGTTTCCGCCGGCGGACGGCGGCGGCATCTTCGGCAAACCGGGCGAGGGCGAGCCGTTCATCGTGCCGATGGCGATACCCGGCGTGGCCGGTCCGTCGGCGATGGCGGCGCTGCTGCTGCTGACCAATACCCAGCCCGGCCGCACGGCCGACTGGATGACCGCGTTGCTGCTGGCGTGGCTGGCCACCTCGCTGATCCTGCTCAGCGCCACCTACCTGTTCCGCTGGCTCGGCGAGAGCGTGCTGACCGCGCTGGAGCGGGTGATGGGCATGCTGCTGATCGCGCTCTCGGTGCAGATGTTCATGGCCGGCGTGGCGTCGTTCCTGCATCTGGCGGTGTGAGACATCGGGTGTGCCGCAGCGGCGGACATTCACATCGCGTGTGATCGGCGTGCTGTCACAATCCGGCGGCAGGATGACAAAAAATCCGCCGAGGACGCGTCCATGCTCAGCATCGAACAGAGCCTCACCGAGCGCCTGCCATGGCTGGCGCAGCACCCCGCGATCCGCCGCCCGATGGCCGGCATGCTGGGGCGTCTGGCCGATGAAGACGGCTTCAACCGCGTGCTGCAGCGGGTCGGCGCGGTCGAGGGTTTCGCCTTCGTCGAACGCGTACTCGACGTGCTCGGCACCAGCTATCACTTCGATCCGCGCGAGCGCGAGCACATTCCGCTGGAGGGCCCGCTGCTGGTGGTGGCCAACCACCCGCTGGGCATGCAGGATGCGCTGGCGCTGCTGCAGCTGATCGGCTCGGTGCGCAGCGGCGTGCGCATTCTCGGCAACGACTGGCTGGCCACGGTGCCGCAGTTGAGCAAGCTGCTGCTGCCGGTGGACGTGTTCGGCAAGGGCGCCGCTTCGCGCCCGCGCGGCATCTACCGCGCGCTGCAAAACGGCGAGGCACTGATCGTGTTTCCGGCGGGCGAGGTGTCGCGCGTGCGCGCCGACGGCGTGCGCGACGGACGCTGGTCGGACGGCTTCGCGCGGCTGTCCGCGCGCAGTGGCGCAGCAGTGCTGCCGGTGCACGTGGCGGCGCGCAATTCGGCGATGTTCTACGGCCTGTCGATGCTGGCCAAGCCGCTCAGCACGGCGATGCTGCCGCGCGAGGCGGTGGCGGCGGGCAAGCGGCGGATCGGTTTCAGCATCGGCGCGCTGGTCAGCGCGGCGGAGCTGCGGCAGCGCAGCGGCGGCTCCACCGAGCAGGCCGCCCGGCTGATGCGGCGGCACGTGTACCGGGTGGGCCGGCATCGCGGCCTGATCTTCGGCGGGCAGGTGCCGCTGGCGCATCCGGAGCCGGCCGAGCAGGTGGCGGCCGAGCTTTACCTGCGCGCCGAGAAGCTGGCTGATCTGGCCGATGGCAAGCAGGCCTGGCTGTTCAAGGGAACGCTCGACAGCGTGGTGCTGCGTGAAATCGGCCGGCTGCGCGAATTGACCTTCCGCAAGGTCGGCGAGGGCACCGGCACCCGGCGCGACCTCGATGCGCACGACCCGCACTACGAGCATCTGGTGCTGTGGGATGCGCGCGTACTGCGCATCGTCGGCTCCTATCGCTTCGGTCACGGCGGCCGCCTGATCGCCGAGCGCGGTCTGGCCGGCTTGTACACCTCCGGCCTGTTCCAGTATTCGCCGGCGCTGGAATCGCGGCTGAGCCAGGGGCTGGAGCTGGGCCGCAGTTTCATCGCGCCGGCCTACTGGCGGTCGCGTGCGCTGGATCAGCTGTGGCAGGGCATCGGCCTGTATCTGCAGCGGCATCCGGAACTGCGCTACCTGTTCGGGCCGGTCAGCATGTCGGTGAGCCTGCCGCGCGAGGCGCGCGAGTGGATCGCCGCCGCGCACCGGCACTATTTCGGCGTGCCCGGCTTGGCCGCGGCACGGCAGCCGTTCGTGATCTCGGCGGAGGTCAGCCGCGGGGTGCGCGCGGCGCTGCAGGGGCTGGATGCCGCCGAAGGCCTGGGCAAGCTCAAGCATCATCTCGATGCGCTCGGCGTCAGTCTGCCGGTGCTGTATCGCCAGTATGTGGAGCTGGTCGAACCGGCCGGCGTGCAGTTTCTCGACTTCGGCGAAGACCCGGGGTTCTCCGGCTGCGTGGACGGGCTGGTGATGCTGGATCTGGCTGCGCTGAAGCCGGCCAAGCGGGCGCGCTATCTGGGCACGTCTGGTTGACTTTGGCGCCACGGCCGGTCGTGCTGCCGGCTGTGCGCATGCTCTCGGATCTGCCGCCCATCCGGCCGCAGGAAGTGCCTGGCCGGCACAGTTGCCCCCGACAGCAACGGCCATGACCGGGCGCGGCTGCTGACCTGCCATGACGCTGGCAGCAACACGACCCGCGCGGTCTCGCGCTGGTCGGCGTGTGGTTGGCTTGACCGCGGGCGGATCGGCGCGGGATGCTGCGCGGTCAGCCACGGCATGGCAAGGAGATCGTTTTCGGATGAATGATACAAATACCCGCGCGGCGGCACGATCCGCCACGGTCAGCGCCCGCATCTCGCCGATCGGCGGGCTGGACATCCTCTCGCGCAACGAGGTGGCGCGCCTGCGTGGCGCCAGCGATTCGGGCCTGCATGCGCTGCTGCGCCGCTGCGCGCTGGCGGTGCTCACCTCGGGCAGCATCAGCGACGATCCGCGGGCGATCCTGGAGCAGTACCCGGATTTCGACATCCAGGTGCTGCAGCAGGATCGCGGCATCAAGATCGAACTCAGCCACGCGCCGGCGCAGGCGTTCGTGGACGGCCAGATCATCCGCGGCATCAACGAGCTGCTGGTGGCGGTGGTGCGCGACATCGTCTACGTGTCGACCCAGCTGGAACAGATCGGCGGCGACCTCGGCGGCTCGGCCGGGCTGACCCAGGGCGTGTTCGAGATCCTGCGCAATGCGCGCATCCTGAAGCCGCACATCGACCCCAACCTGGTGGTGTGCTGGGGCGGCCATTCGATCTCGCGCGACGAATACGACTACACCAAGATGGTCGGCTACCAGCTCGGCCTGCGCGGGTTGGACATCTGCACCGGCTGCGGTCCCGGCGCGATGAAGGGGCCGATGAAGGGCGCCACCATCGGGCACGCCAAGCAGCGGCGTCGACCCAACCGCTACATCGGCATCACCGAGCCGGGCATCATCGCGGCCGAATCGCCCAACCCGATCGTCAACCACCTGGTGATCATGCCGGACATCGAGAAGCGGCTGGAGGCGTTCGTGCGCATCGGCCACGGCATCCTCGTGTTTCCCGGCGGCGTCGGCACCGCCGAGGAAATCCTCTACCTGCTCGGCATTCTGCTGCACCCGGACAACGCGGGCACGCCGTTTCCGCTGATCCTCAGCGGCCCGCGCCAGTCCGCGGCGTACTTCGAGCAGATCGACCGCTTCCTGCGCCTGACCCTGGGCGACGAAGTGGCGCAGCACTACCAGATCATCGTGGACGATCCGGCCGCGGTGGCGCGGGCGATGGTGAAGGGCATCGACAAGGTGCGCCACCATCGGCTGGATACCCGCGACGCCTTCTTCTTCAACTGGGCACTGCAGATTCCGCTGGCGTTCCAGACGCCGTTCCGGCCCACCCACGAAGCGATGCGCGCGCTGCAGATCCATCGCGATCGTCCGCGGCACGAGCTGGCCGCGGACCTGCGGCGCGCGTTCTCCGGCATCGTCGCGGGCAACGTGAAGGAGGAGGGCGTGCGGGCGATCGAGCAGTCCGGTCCGTTCGACATCGACGGCGATGCGGACATCATGCGCGCGCTCGACAAGCTGCTGCAGGCGTTCGTCGAGCAGCACCGCATGAAGCTGCCCGGCGGCGCGGCCTACGTCCCCTGCTACCGGGTGCGCACCGGCTGACATGCGGCGGTCGAATGTGTCCGCGATGGCTTGACAGCTCGCTGCACGATCTACAAACTACGCAGCTCACGCCCGAATAGCTCAGCTGGTTAGAGCACTTGACTGTTAATCAGGGGGTCGCTGGTTCGAGTCCAGCTTCGGGCGCCAAGTTTAAAGGCCGGCAAGTCATTGCCGGCCTTTATTTTTTTGGAAGCACGAACAATTTTGCCTCACTGGCGTTCGACTCTGTGATTCGTCCAGAGGTACAGTTTCGGTACATCGCCGACTCTGGAGTGCTTTATGGCAACGATTGTGCGGACACCTTCGGCGACGTGGAAGGCCGTCATCCGCAAACAGGGGTGGCCGACTACTGCCAAGACTTTCCGTACTAAGCGCGACGCCGATGACTGGGCACGCCGCACGGAGGACGAGATGGTGCGTGGTGTGTACATCGAGCGCGGCGCTTCGGAGCGCCTGACTTTGGGTGTTGCGCTGTAAGCGCTAACTGAGCGGCGTTGTTGCCTACCCGGCGTCGGTGGCGTAAAGATCCGAGCGCAGCGGGTTCTGCGCGAAGTGCTGCTTCCACTGGCGCGGGGTGAGTTCGGCGACCCGCGAGGCCGGATGCTGGCCGACACGCTGCAACACATCGACCAGATAGGTATAGGGGTCGATGCCATGCAGACGGCAGGTGACGATCAGGCTCTGCACGATGCCGACGTGCTTGGCACCCAGTTCGGTCCAGCAACCTTCCTCTTATTGCGGCCCATCGGTATTACCCGCAGGGCGCGTTCCAGATGGTTGGTATCGATCGGCACGTCCGGATCGGTGAGGAACACTTCCAGACCCAGCCGGCGCTCGCGCGCATAGGCCAGCGCCTTGGTGAACGGGTTGCTGGGCAACAGACCCTGGCGCTGGAACTGGCGCTCGATCCAGTCGAAGAACACCTCCACCTGCGGCTTGCTGTGGGTCAGCCGATGCAGACGTTTCTTCTCGCCGGTCAGCTTGCCTTGGCGGATCTGCTCCTCGATCGCATACAGCGCGCGGATCTGCGCCAGCGCCTCGCCGGCGCCCTCCGGCGCGGCCGTTTCCGCCTCGAAGAAACCGCGTCGTGTATGCGCCCAGCATTGGGCGTGGGTCAGGCCGGTCTTCTTCGCGTAGCTGGCGTAGGCGGTGTAGCCATCGGACAGCAGCACGCTACCCTCGGCCCGCGACCACCCCAGCAGCTTTTCCACGTGGATCTGGGCGCGTGAGGGGCAGAACGGAAAACAGACTTCGTCGTGTTCGCCGTACACCGGCCAGAAGTACCCAGCCTTCATCCCGCCCGGATGCTTCTTGTCGGCGGCCATGCCTTCGACCCGGCGACCGGCCTTGATCGGCGTCTCGTCCATGGCGATCACCCGGCCGGAACGGATCGCGTCGAACTGGGCCTCGTGGATCGGCTCCAGCAGCGCGATGATCTGCTGCGACAGCTGCGTCAGCCACGGCCGGCTCACCGTAATCCCGGCATCGGCCAGCCGCTGGTGCTGGCGATACAACGGCAGGTGATAGGCAAACTTGTCCACCAGCAGCCCGGCGGCGAAGCTGACATCGGCGCGGCTGCCCGCGATGACGCCGACCGGCGCCGGCGGGCAGCTGATCGCCTGGGTGTCGCGGCGCTTGGTCACCGGGCGCAGGTACTTCAGCACCACGAAGCTGCCCGGCCGCTGCGCCAGGCGGTAGCTGACCTTTTCGCCAATCACCTCGAACTGATCTGCCGCCAACCCGGCGGTGGCGGCATCGGGCACATGAATCGTCTGGATCGGTACCCGCGACGCGTCGAAAAAGGGTACCGCCTCGCTGTCGGTGGCCAGGTCGCGCTGGGCAATGCGTCGCGTGTGGGCAGGTACCGTGCGGGACAGCTCCGCTGCCGGCGTGGCCGGCAGTGGCATCATCTCGCCCAGATGCAGCTGGGTCGGATCGGGCAGCGGTGCCAGGCGCTCGCTCTTTTGCCCGAACAGCTGACGCTTGAACCAGTCAAGCTGGTGCTTCAGCGTTTGGATCGTGGCGTCCCTGGATTGCACCAGGGCGATCATCTGCGGCACGCTCAACGACGCGATGTCCGTCGTGTTTTCCGTGCGGGTGGATGTCGCGTTTTGCATGCCGA
>JAJYSM010000026.1 GCA_021793575.1 Pseudomonadota bacterium | reverse complement strand
CGGCTCGCCGAGATCGAGCGCATCACGCGGCAGTACCTCGGCTCGCGCAACATGCTCGAAGGCGTCGATCAGGCCACGCTGCTCGAACGCGTCCGCAACGGCGAAGTGCTGGTCCTCGACGTGCGTCCCGCCCAGGAATACCGCAGCGCGCACATCCCCGGTGCGCTGTCGATTCCGCTGGCCGAGCTGGAACAGCGGCTGGCCAAGCTGCCGCGCGGCAGGCAGATCGTCGCCTATTGCCGCGGCCCGTACTGCGTGATGTCGGTTGAGGCGGTGGAAATCCTGCGCCGCCACGGTCGCAAGGCGGCGCGCCTCGAAATCGGCGTGTCCGACTGGCGGGCGCTGGGACTGCCGCTGGAATCGCAACCGTGAATTCCATTTCATCAACGCAAGGGAGACGCCCATGAAACATCTATTCGTGCTCAACGATGCGCCCTACGGCAGCGAGCGCAGCTACAACGCCCTGCGACTCGCCCGGCAGATGCTCAAGACCGGCGGCGAAGAAGTGAAGATCTTCCTGATCGGCGATGCGGTGGCTTGTGCCAAGGCTGGACAGAAGGTGGCGCCGGGCTACTACAACATCGGCGACATGCTGGGCATGATCGTCCGTCACGGCGGCGACGTCGGCGTGTGTGGCACTTGCATCGACGCCCGCGGCATCGCCGCCACGGAGCTGATCGAAGGCGTGCCGCGCAGCACGATGGAGCAGCTCGCCGCGTGGACGCAGTGGGCCGACAAGACGCTGGTGTTCTGATGGACACCGCCAAGACCGTCGTCGTCCTCGGAGGGGGTGTGGGTGGTCTCGTCGCCGCCAGCGCGCTGCGCAAGCACCTTCCACGCATCCATCGCGTCGTACTCGTCGATCGGGAGCGCGAGCACCTCTACGCGCCATCGCTGCTGTGGCTGATGGTGGGGCTGCGCGAAGCCGCATCCATCCAGCGTCCGCTCGCCCGGCTGCAGCGCAAGGGCATCCAGGTGCGACTCGGCGAGGTGGAGAAGATCGATCCCGAAACCCGCCGCGTCACGGTATCCGGCGAGATCCTCGATGCGGACTACCTGGTCGTCGCGCTCGGCGCCGAGCTGGCGGCGGAAGCCGTGCCGGGTCTGCGCGAGGCGGGACACAATTTCTACACGCTTGCGGGTGCTGAAGGCCTGCGTGCCGCGCTCGGCTCGCTGCGGCGGGGGCGTATCGTCGTGCTGACGGCGGCGCCCGCGTACAAATGCCCGGCAGCGCCTTACGAGGCGGCGCTGCTCATCGATGCGTTCTATCGCAAGCGTGGCCTGCGCGATGCAGTCGCCATCGAGGTCTTCGCCGCGGAGCCCGGGCCGATGGCGGTTGCAGGTCCGGAGACCTCCGCGGCGGTGAAACAGCTCCTCGCAGCGAAAGGCATCGCGTACCACCCCGAACATCAGGTGACGTCGGTCGACACGACCGCAAAACAGATCGTCTTTGCCAACGGCGCGAATGCGGAATTCGATCTGCTGGCCTACGTGCCACCGCACCGCGCACCGCGCGTGGTCCGCGAGAGCGCCCTCGCCGGCGAGACGGGCTGGGTTGCGGTGGATCGGCACACGCTGGAAACCCGCTTTCCCCGGGTCTTCGCGATCGGCGATGTCGTCTCGATTCCGCTGAAGCTCGGCAAACCGCTGCCGAAGGCCGGCGTCTTCGCGCATGCAGAAGCGGAGGTCGTCGCGAAGAACATCGCCTCGCTCATTCTTGGTCGGGACGCCTCCGAACGATTCGATGGTCACGGCGCGTGCTTCATCGAGAATGGCAACGGACAGGCCGGTTACGGTGGCGGCGATTTTTATGCGGAACCCAGGCCCAACGTGAAGTTCCGTGCACCGGCCCGGCGCTGGCACCTCGTCAAGGTGCTGCTGGAAAAGTCCTGGCTACACCTCAAGGCATAAAGGCATGAATGGCATGGGAATGAGCGGGATGGGCGCCCTGTGGCCACTTTTCGTCCTGTTCTGGATTCTGCTGATCGCCGGCGTGGTCGTGGTCATCGGCTGGTTGCTTCGTGGCGAGGTCGATACTCCGCTTGAAATCCTGCGGCGTCGCTATGCCCGGGGCGAGATAGATCAGGAAACGGCGCAGGAGGACGAAAGCTTTGCTGGTGTCGGGGTCGGGGGGCGGGGTCAGGCTCATTTTCCCTGACCGATGGATCTGAAGCCGCCGTACTCTCGCAAGCAGAGCCTTCGTGCCCCTGCGATGCAATGGGTTACCTTGTCTCTTGGTGGCCACGCAAGTGAAAGCAACCCGAACTCCGCAGCACAGTGAAGGCTTTGCTCTGGTGCGGGTGGATCGAAGGCAAAGCACCGCGACTGCCGCGGGCAAGCTTTATGCCACGCGATCGAACTTGCGGATGAAGTCGCGCACCTGCGGGTACACCGTCTCGCGCCAGCGGCGGCCGCTGAAGATGCCGTAGTGGCCGGCGCCTGCGATCACCTGGTGCTGCCGGCGCCTGGCCGGGATGCCGCTGCACAGGTCGTGCGCGGCCTCGGTCTGGCCGAGGCCGGAGATGTCGTCCAGCTCGCCCTCGATGGTGAGCAGGGCACTGTGCCGGATCGCGGCGGGGTTCACCCGCTCGCCGGCCACATCCCACAGGCCGCGCGGCAGCAGGGTGCGCTGGAACACCTTGTCGATCGTGTCGAGATAGAACTCCGCCGGCATGTCCAGCACGGCGTTGTACTCGTCGTAGAACTTGCGGTGCGACTCGGCGTCGTCGAGGTCGCCGCGCAGCAGATCCTGGTAGAAATCCCAGTGCGAGTTGAGGTGGCGGCCGGGGTTCATCGCGATGAACCCGGCATGCTGCAGGAAGCCCGGGTAGACCTCGCGGCCGTGGCCCGGATAGTTCGGCGGCACCGTGTGGATCACGTTGCCCTTGAACCACGAAAACGGCTGGCGCATGGCCAGATCATTGACGCCGGTGGGGCTGCGCCGCGGGTCGATCGGGCCGCCCATCATGGTCAGGCTGCGCGGCGTGTCCTCGCCGCGCGCGGACATCAGCGAGACCGCCGCCAGCACCGGCACGGTGGGCTGACACACCGAGATCACGTGTAGCGATGCGGCGCCGATGTGGCGGATGAATTCTTCGATGTAGCCGACGTAGTCGTCCAGCCCGAACGCGCCGGCCGCAGTCGGCACCATGCGCGCGTCGACCCAGTCGGTGATGTAGACCTTGTGGTCGCGTAGCAGGGTGCGCACGGTGTCGCGCAGCAACGTGGCGTGGTGGCCGGACAGCGGCGCGACCACCAGCACCACCGGGTCGTTCTTCATCTTCTCGATGGTGTCCGGGTCGTCGCTGAAGCGCTTGAAGCGCTTGAGCTGGCAGAACGGCTTGTCCAGCGCGATCCGCTCGACCACCGCGATCTCGTGTCCATGCGCGCTGGCGCCGTGGATGCCGAATGCGGGCTTCTCGTATTCCTTGCCCAGCCGGTGAAACAGCTCGTAGCCGGCGGCCATGCGCTGCGCGCCAGGCAGCTGCGCGAGCGGGCTGCTGTTGTCGTTGAGCATGCGCGCGTTGGCCTGCGCAAAATAGCTCAGCGGGCCGAGAAACGAGCGCTGCCATTCGTGGATTTGATAAAGCATCGGTACGCTGCTGCCCAGACGGTCAAAGCGCATCTTAGCGCCGTTTCCGCTTGTCGTGTTGCGATGCCGCAAAGTCTTGCGCGGCGCGCGGGATCGCCACTCATGCGGCCAGCGGGCGGTAACGGCAGCGCAGCAGCAGTTCGTCCACGTCCGCTGTGGTGCCGAGCCCGGCGCGCCAGCGCAGCGGCTTCTGAAAGTGCAGGCCCAGCGGCATGAACACCCGGTTGTACCACCACACCGCGCGCTCGCGCCGGTGAGTGAGATGCCACTGGCCGAGATCGAGCAGCCATGACGACTTCGGCTGCATGCCGTAGACCGCGCTTTGCTCGACCTGGAAGCCGTACCGCGCCAGCCGTGCGACCAGCGGCACCGGCTCATAGCGCCGGCAGTGGCCGACGAAATCGTCGAACGCGGTCCACGCCTGCGGATGCAGCGGCACCGATAGCAGCAGGTCGGCGCCCGGCGCCGCCACCCGCGCCAGCTCCGCCAGCGCGGCGCCGTCGTCGTGCACGTGCTCAAGGATGTCCAGCGCGCAGATCAGGGTGAAGCTGGCATCCCGGTATGGCAGCGCGCCGATCATGCCGTGCATCGCGGTGGCGCCGCGCTGCTGCAGGCGATGCAGCGCAGCATCGCTGAGATCGACGAAGCAGGTGCCCTGCAGCGGCAGCCGCGGGCGCAGGCCCGGCGCCACCTCCAGCCGCTGCGGTGCGGCGGCCGCCAGTTGGCTGAGCAGCGGCCAGGTGTTGAAGCGCTGCGGCTCGATCAGCCGCGCCTGCATCCACAGCGCGTCGTAGAAACCGCGGTTGGCGCGTATCAGTTCGGCATCGCGGCGGGGTGCGGTGGGGTATGGGTGGGGCATCACCGGATTGGAACCTGCGCGAGCTGTGCGCCGCGTGAAAGCGGTGCGGCGCCGAAACCGAAACCTCTCAGCCCAGCCGGCGCAGCTCGCTGCCGGCGGCCAGATCGTGCAGGGCACGTCGGCGCGGATCGAACAGCGCCGGCGCAAACCACAGCGCCCACGTGAGCAGCACGGTCCACAGCACGGCATGCAGCCCGAGCCGCGGCGCCAGCGCCAGCAGCAGCAGCAGCGGTGCCGCGGCCGCCAGCGCGCGGACCAGCGCCTGGCGCAGCGACAGCGTGCCGCCGTCCGCGCGGCAGACGCGGATGCGCCACGGCCGCATGCCCAGCGTCTGCCCGCCGCGCCGCCACGAGCTGATGAAGTAGGCCGCCACCACCGCGCCCTGCAGCGCCTGGTACCACAGCGGCACCTGCGCGTGCGCGCCGGTGCTGATCAACCGGCCGCCGGTGGCCAGCTGGCACAACAGGCCCACCACCATCACCAGCGCCACCACGATCAGCAGGTCGTAGACCAGCGCCAGCAGGCGTCGCCACAGCGGACACGGCAGGCTGGCGGGAGGGTGTGTTTCAGGCATGACAGTCGGGTCGCTTGCGTAGTGCGCGTGCAGTGTCCAGCATCGTGCGCATGAAGAAAAAAGCTCTCGCCAGTATCGCCGAAGTCGACCGCCGCAGCATTGCCGCGTTTCTGGAGCGCGTGTGGTCGCAGGACGGTCTGGCCGACCGCACGCTGGAGGCCTACCGACTGGACCTGCAGGCGCTGGCCGGCTGGCTGGCCGCGCGCGGACGCACGCTTGACAGCGCGCGGCGCGAGGACATCTCGGCTTACCACGGCGCGCAGGCCGGCGCGGTGCGTTCGATCGCGCGGCGGCAGTCGGCGTTCCGCCGCTACTACGCCTGCGTGCTGCGCGACCGGCCGGGCTTTGCCGATCCGACCCTGCTGATCGAGCGGCCGCGACTGCCGCGCAGCCTGCCCAAGGCGCTGGCCGAGCGCGAGATCGAGGGCCTGCTCGATGCGCCCGACATCGGCACGCCGCTGGGCCTGCGCGACCGCGCCATGCTGGAGCTGATGTACGCCTGCGGCCTGCGCGTGTCCGAGCTGGTCGAGCTGCCGCTGGCCGCGCTCAACGCGCGCCAGGGCGTGCTGCGCGTCACCGGCAAGGGCGGCAAGGACCGCCTGGTGCCGGTGGGCGAGGTGGCGCTGCAACGCATCGCCGCGTATCTGGCCAGCGCGCGGCCGGCGCTGGCGAAAGGCCGCCAGCCCGCCGCGCTGTTCCTCAGCAACCGCGGCGCGGGCATGTCGCGGCAGATGTTCTGGACGCTGGTGAAGCGCCATGCGCTGACCGCCGGCATCCACGCCAGACGCATCTCGCCGCACGTGCTGCGGCACTCATTCGCCACCCACCTGCTCAATCACGGCGCCGATCTGCGCGCGCTGCAGATGCTGCTCGGCCACAGCTCGCTCAGCACCACCCAGATCTACACGCTGGTGGCGAAGGAAGGATTGAAGCGTCTGCATGCGCAGCATCATCCGCGCGGGTGAGCGGGCCGCCGCGCGGGCGGCCTGTGCCAGAATGTCTGGCGATGTCGGCAGCGTGCCGACGCTCCGGATGGTGTGAGGCTGCCGATGCTGATGCTGAAAAAACTGCTGCTGGCGCTGTGCCTTGGCGGGTCGGCATGCGCCGCCGCCGCAGTCGAAGTGGCCGCGGCGCCCGCCGCGGTCACGCCGGCGGTGACCCGGATGGTGCGGCAGGCGATCGCCTCGCTGTCGAGCAAGGCCGAGGTCGATTCGATCGAGCCGGCGCAGCTGCCGGGCTTCTATCAGGTGATCGCCTCCGGCCAGCTGCTCTACATCAGCGCCGACGGCAAGTACCTGCTGCACGGCGACCTGCTGGACCTGGGCCGCAAACAGAACCTCAGCGATGCCGCCTGGGCCAGCTATCGCAAGGTGGAGCTGGCCAAGGTGCCGGCGGCCGAGCGCATCGTGTACGCGCCGGCGCACCCGAAGTACACGGTCACCGTGTTCACCGACGTCAACTGCGGCTTCTGCCGCGCGCTGCACGAGCACATGGCGGCGTTCAACCGCGCCGGCATCGCGGTGGAATATCTGGCGTGGCCGCGCGAGGGCGTGACCACCACCGCCGGCCGGCCTACTCCGACCTACACCGAGATGGTGTCGGTGTGGTGCGCGGCCGATCGCAGGGCGGCGTTCGAGCAGGCCACCGCGGGCCACGCGCCGAAGCCGGCGACCTGCGTCAATCCGGTCAAGCACGAGTTCGACCTGGGCCTCAAGCTGGGGGTCACCGGCACGCCGACGATCTTCGCCGCCGATGGTCGCTCGCTGGGCAGCTACATGACACCGGAGCAGCTGCTGCAGGCGCTGCAAAAAGGCAGCTGAAGCCGGTGCGCTCCGGGCCGGGCGCCGTAGGGCGCCGCGCTGCGTTCATGCGGTGTTGCAGCATCGGCTAGAATAGGCGTTTCCATCGCACAGTGCCGTTGCCCCGCATGATCGCACTCGACGGGCAGAACGCCCTCTCGCCGTTCCGCCTCGAACGCCTCAATGCCCGCCTGGATGCCCTGCATCGCGGCGTGCGCGTGCAGGCGTCGTGGTTCGTCTATTTTCTGGATGTCGACGCGGCGCCCGCGGGCGCATCGCGGCAGCGCCTGCTGGCCGTGCTGGAAGCGAAGGACGCGCCGCCGGAGCCGGCCACGCTGTGGGTGGTGCCGCGGCTGGGCACGATCTCGCCGTGGTCGAGCAAGGCCACCGACATCCTGCACGGCGCCGGTTTCCCGCTGCGTCGGGTGGAGCGCGGGCTGGCCTGGCAGCTCGCCGGCCTGCCGCCCGACGCGGCGCCCGAGCACGCTGCCGTGATGGCGCTGCTGCACGATGCGATGACGCAGTCGGTGCTGACCGATATCGACGCGGCGCAGGGGCTGTTCCTGGCCGGATCGCCCGGCCCGCTGGTGCACGTGGCGCTGGCGGCCGATCCGCACGGCGCGCTCGCCGAGGCCAACGCGCGGCTGGGCCTGGCGCTGGCCGAGGACGAGATCGAGTACCTGGTCGAGCGTTACGGCGAGCTGGGCCGCGACCCCACCGATGCCGAACTCTTCATGTTCGCCCAAGCCAACTCCGAGCACTGTCGGCACAAGGTGTTCAACGCCAGCTGGACGGTGGACGGCATGGCGCAGGACAGCAGCCTGTTTGGCATGATCAAGCACACCCACCGGCAGTCGCCGGCGCATACGCTGTCGGCCTATTCGGACAACGCGGCGGTGATCGAGGGCAGCGTCGGCCGGCGCTTCTTCGCCGATCCGGCCGACGGCGTCTGGCGCGGTCACGACGAGCGCATCAACTATGCGATCAAGGTGGAGACGCACAACCATCCCACCGCGATCGCGCCCTGGCCCGGTGCGGCCACCGGCGCCGGTGGCGAAATCCGCGACGAGGGCGCCACCGGCCGCGGCGGCAAGCCGAAGGCCGGGCTCACCGGCTTCTCGGTCTCCGACCTGCGCATCCCGGGCCACCCGCAGCCGTGGGAAGTGGATCGCCCGCTGCCGCCGCGGATGGCGTCCGCGTTCGAGATCATGCGCGACGGCCCGCTCGGCGCCGCCGCGTTCAACAACGAATTCGGTCGGCCGTGTCTGGGCGGCTATTTCCGCAGCTACGAGCACGAAACCGGCGAGCCCGGCCTGCGCCGCGGCTACGACAAGCCGATCATGCTGGCCGGCGGCCTCGCCAACCTGCGCCCCGGCGACGTGCTCAAGCGCGCGGTGCAGCCGGGCAACCGGGTGATCGTGCTCGGCGGCCCGGCCATGCTGATCGGGCTGGGCGGCGGCGCCGCCTCGTCGGTGTCCTCCGGCGCCTCCAGCGCGGAGCTGGACTTTGCCTCGGTGCAGCGCGACAACGCCGAGATGGAGCGGCGCTGCCAGGAGGTGATCGACGCCTGCTGCGCGCGCGGCGACGCCAATCCCATTGTCAGCGTGCACGACGTGGGCGCGGGCGGCCTCTCCAACGCGATTCCCGAGCTGCTCAACGATGCCGGCGTGGGCGGCGTGATCGACCTCTCGCTGATTCCCTGCGACGACCCGCAGTTGTCGCCGATGCAGGTGTGGAGCAACGAATCGCAGGAGCGCTACGTGCTGGCGATCGGGCCGGAGCAGCTGCTCGAGTTCGAGGCGATCTGCCAGCGCGAGCGCTGCCCGTATGCAGTGGTCGGCGAGGCCACCGCGGAGCGGCGGCTGCGCGTCAGCGACCCGCGCCGTGCGCTGGAGGTGATCGACCTGCCGATGGACGTGCTGTTCGGCAAGCCGCCGCGCATGCACCGCGAGGCGAAGCGGATCAGGCCGCGCCTGGATCTGGTACCGGATCTGACCGGCATCAGCATGGACGAGGCGCTGCTGCGCGTGCTGCGCCTGCCCACCGTGGGCAGCAAGAGTTTCCTGATCACCATCGGCGACCGCACCGTCGGCGGGCTCAACCATCGCGATCCGATGGTCGGCCCGTGGCAGGTGCCGGTGGCCGACTGCGCGGTGACCATCGCCGATTTCGACGGCTACGCGGGCGAGGCGATGGCGATGGCCGAGCGCGCACCGGTGGCGCTGCTGAGCAGCGCCGACGCGGCGCGGCTGGCGGTGGGCGAAGCGATCACCAACCTCGCCGCCGCGGCGATCGACAGCCTCGGCGAGATCCGTCTGTCGGCCAACTGGATGGCCGCGGTCAATCACCCCGGCGAAGATGCGGCGCTGTTCGACGCGGTGAAGGCGGTCGGGCTCGAGCTGTGCCCGCAGCTGGACATCTCGATTCCGGTCGGCAAGGACTCGCTGTCGATGCAGACGGTGTGGCACGACGGCGAGCAGCCGCAGCGCACGGTGGCGCCGGTGTCGCTGGTGATCACCGGCTTTGCCCGCGTCAGCGACGTGCGCCGCACGCTGACGCCGCAGCTGCGGCTGGATCGCGGCGACTCCGATTTGTGGCTGATCGATCTGGGCGCGAGCCGCGACCGGCTGGGCGCCTCGGCGCTGACCCAGGTGTTCAACCGCAGCGGCGGCCTGCCGCCGAATCTGGAGGACGCCAGCCAGCTGAAGGCGCTGTTCGAACTGGTGCAGGAGGCCAGCCGTGGCGGCCTGCTGCTGGCCTATCACGACCGCTCCGACGGTGGTGCCATCGTCACCCTGCTGGAGATGGCGTTTGCCGGCCACTGCGGCCTGGAGATCCATCTGGACGGCTGGGCCGAGGCCACCTTGCGCGGGCTGTTCAACGAGGAGCTGGGCGCGGTGCTGCAGGTAGCGGTGGCCAACCGCGAGGCATTCGAGGCGATGCTGGTGCGCTACGGCCTGGCCGGCCTCAGCCATCGGGTCGGCCGCCCGAAGGAGAAGCTCGGCATCAAGCTGTTTCTCGGCAACGAGACGCTGTTCAAGTGGAACTGGAGCAGCCTGTTCGCCGCCTGGAACGAGACCAGCCACGCGATGCAGCGCCTGCGCGACAACCCGCAGAGCGCCGATGCCGAGCAGAGCTGGCGGCGCGACGACGCCGATCCCGGGCTCAGCCCTCGGCTGAGCTTCGAGCCCGGCGCCGACGTCGCCGCCGCGCTGATCGAACGCGGCCGGCGGCCGCGGGTGGCGGTGCTGCGCGAGCAGGGCGTCAACGGCCAGGTCGAGATGTCCGCCGCGTTCACCCGCGCCGGCTTCGAGGCAGTCGACGTGCACATGTCCGATCTCGCCAGTGGCCGCCTCAGGCTGGCCGACTTCCGCGGTCTGGCCGCGTGCGGCGGCTTCTCCTACGGCGACGTGCTCGGCGCCGGGCGTGGCTGGGCCACCTCGATCCTCTACAACGAGATGCTGCGCGAGCAGTTCGCCGCGTTCTTCGCCGACGAGAGCAAGTTCGCGCTCGGCGTGTGCAACGGCTGCCAGATGCTGGCACAACTGAAGGAGATCATCCCTGGCGCGCAGCACTGGCCGAAGTTCCTGCGCAATACCTCGGAGCAATACGAGGCGCGCTTGGCCATGGTGGAAGTCCTCGATTCGCCCAGCCTGTTCTTCAAGGGCATGGCCGGCTCGCGGCTGCCGGTAGCGGTGGCGCACGGCGAAGGCCGGGTGAGCTTTCCGCCGGCGTGCAGCCCATCCAAGGCAGGCGTCGCAGTGCGCTTCGTCGACAACCGCGGCAAGCCGACCGAGAACTTCCCGCTCAACCCGAACGGCTCGCCTGGCGGCCTCACCGGCTTCACCGCGGCGGACGGTCGGGTGACCATCCTGATGCCGCATCCCGAACGCGTGTTCCGCAGCGTGCAACTGAGCTGGCATCCGGAAAGCTGGGGCGAAGATTCACCGTGGATGCGCATGTTCCGCAATGCCCGCGTGTGGTGCGGCTGAGCGTGCCCGCCGCGCTGGTCGGCTGAGCGATGCGCCAGCCCAGCGCCAGGGCGCTGCTGGCCGGGCTGGCCTGGGCCGCGCTGCTGGCGCTGTTGCCGTGGTGGCTGGGCCTGCCGTTGCTGTTGGCACTGGCCGCGGCGCTGCCGCTGCTGCTGCATCGGCTGGCACCGGTGCACGCGCAATGGTTGGAGCGCGCACTGAGCTGGGGTCTGGCCGGCCTGCCGCTGGCGTTGCAGCGAGCGCTGGGCGGCGACGCCTGGGCATGGTGTCTTGCGCTGCTCGGCGCGCTGGTCGGTTACACGCTGCTGGCCGGGCTGCAGGCATGGCTGGGCCGATCGTCTGCGCGTGCGGCCAGCAGCGACAGCGCGCCCGCGTGGCCCGAGCTGGCGCTGGCGCCGATCGGGCCGGCCGCGCAGATCATCGAACTGCAGCTGCCGCAATGGCAATCGGCAGCCGATGACCCGCACCTCGCCGGCGCGCACTACCGGCACGGCGGCTACTGCTTCGACGATGGCCTGCAGATCGATGACGTCGCCATGCCGGCCGCCTGCAGCGAGGATGCGCGCTGGTTCGTCGCACGCCGCAGCGACGGCACCGGCATCGTGCTGTGCGATCGCCGGCACGGCAAACTGCATCGCCTGCGCGGGTGGCAGCTGAGCGGCTGGTATCGCGATCAACCGTGGCTGAGCACGGACGACGATGCGATGCCGCTGCCGCTGTCAGCGGTACTGGGGCAGAATGCGCCAGGTGATCGCGCGGCGTCCGAAGCGTGACGCAGCGCACACTTTCGCGCGCTTTCAGGGATCGCTGCACGGCGCCCACAAGGCTGTCTGTACTTGCGCGGAACATGTCGCGGGACAATCGTCGCATGCGGCGCGCCGCGCGGTTCTCCGATCACGCATCCTCGCGCATACTTGCATGGTGAACACTCCGGCTTTTCCCCGCTCGCCCTTCTCGATCGCGCTCAGTGTGGTGGTGGTATCCGCCGATAGCGGCGCGGTGCTGCGCGACTGCGCGCGTCGCCTGCTGGCCAGCCCGCTGTCGCTGGAGTTGATCCTCGTCGACAACGGCTCCAATGACGGCATACCGCAGGCGATCGAGCGCGCCTACGCGGACGACCCGCGGCTGAAGGTGTACTACAACCGCGCCAATCTCGGCTTCGGGCCGGCGGTGAATCTCGGCGCCAGCAAGGCCAGAGGCAACGCGTTGCTGTGCCTCAACCCCGACTGCCTGCTGCAGGAAGACGATCTGCAGCGGCTGCTGCAAGTACTGGCGAGCAACCCCAGGGCCGGCCTGGTCGGCGCAGTGGTGTGCGATGCGGACGGCCATCCCGACCCCGCCTCGTGGCGGCGCGATCCACTGCTGCGCCGTGCGCTCAACACCCTGTTTGGACGGCCGGGCGAGGGCATCAACATCGCGCGCGAGATTCCCGCCGAGGTGATCGAGGCCGAAGCGGTCTCCGGCGCGCTGATGCTGATGCCGCGCGCGGTGTTCCACCGGGTCGGCGGCCTGGACGAGGAATTTTTCCTGCACTGCGAGGATCTGGATCTGTGCCGCCGCGTGCGCGACATGGACTACAAGGTGCTGCTGGCCGGCGATGTGCGCGTGCTGCACGGCAAGGGCAGCTCCAGCCGGCACCGGCCGGTGTTCGTCAGCCGCTACAAGCACCGCGGCATGTGGCGCTGGTTTCGCAAGCACGATCCGGCCGCGCGCAATCCGCTGCTGCGGGGCGCGGTCTGGCTAGGCATCTGGGCACATTTCGTGCTGAAGATTCCGGGCCAGCTGCTGCACCGCTGAGGCGGGCAGCGGAGCGTTCCAGCGCTCGCAGCCGCGGCCGCTTGATGCCGCTACGATGCGACGCTGGCGTCCCGCATCACGATTCTCCATTCACGATTCTCCATCCATGACCACCCATCACCGCCTTGCCACTCTCGCGACTCTCGGCCTGCTGGCGATGACGGCGGTGTGGGGTTCCACCTTCGTGCTGATCAAGGACGTGCTGGCGCGCATGCCGGTGGCGGATTTCCTTGCCGTGCGCTTTCTGCTGGCGGCAGCGGTGATGCTGGCGCTGTTCGCGCGTCCGGTGCTGCGGCTGGGCCGGCGGCAGATCGGGCGCGGCCTGCTGCTGGGGCTGGTCTACGGTGTCGGCCAGCTGTTGCAGACCTGGGGCCTGGCGTTGATCGCGCCCAGCGTCAGCGGCTTCGTCACCGGCATGTATGTGGTGTTCACGCCAATCCTTGCGCTGCTGCTGCTGCGCCAGCGGATGGGCGCCGGCGTGTGGCTGGCGGTGCTGCTGGCCACCGCGGGGCTGGCGCTGCTCACGCTCAACGGGCTCTCGGTGAACCTCGGCGTGTGGCTGACGCTGGCTTCGGCCGCGTTGTACGGGCTGCACATCGTCGGCCTGGGCCAGTGGGCGCGGTCGGGCGACGTGTTCGGCTTGTCGGCGGTGCAGATGGTGGCGATCGCCGCGGTCTGCCTGCTCGCCACTTTGCCGCATGGGCTCACGCTGCCGCCCGATCGCCGCGCGTGGCTGGCGGTACTGTACATGGCGCTGGTCGCCGGGGCCGGCGCGATGCTGATGCAGACCTGGGCGCAGGCACACATGCCGGCCGCGCGCGCGGCGATCGTGATGACCACCGAGCCGGTGTTCGCCGCCGCGTTCGCGGTGCTGTTCGGCACCGATGTGCTGAGCTGGCGCATGCTGACCGGCGGCGCGCTGGTGCTGGCGGCGATGTATCTGGTGGAGTTGCTGCCGCAGCGCGGCAGCGCGGCCATCGGGCTGCCGGCCGAGGCGATCCATCACGAAGTCTGAGCGGCTGCGCGGATAAGGCCAGCCGGCCGATGCAGCCGCTCAATCCCGCGCATGCCGGGCGGCGCGCGACTGCAGCGCGACGCGCACCAGGTACGCCACGATCGCCGCGTTGGCCAGCAGCGTGGCCAGCTTGATCCAGCCGAAGCGCAGCAGCGTCTCGTACAGCTCCAGTGGAATCAGCGAGCCGGTGGCGATCACCGTGAACCATTCCGCCCAATACTTGCGCAGCCACAGGCCGATGCCTTCGGTGGCAAACAGCGCCGCATACGCCAGCGCCACGCTGCCGATCGCCACAAACCTGCTCGGCCCCATCGCCATCAGCGCGCCAACCAGCTGCCAGCGCAGGCTGTTGCTGCCAGCCAGCGAGAGATGCTGCAGCCAGTGCACCAGCTGATTGAAGTTCTCGGTGCGATTCAGACGGAAGGCTTCCAGCGCCACCAGCACCAGCGCCAGCGTCTGCACCGCCTTGTACACCGCAATCACGCGCAGGCCGACCCGGTGCCGCGATTCGGTCGTCTCGGTGGGCGGCGGGCGGGTGCTGCGGTCGGTGTCGGGCATGGCGGCGCATCGGGAGGCGAGCGACGATTGTCACCGCATGGCCATGAATGGTCGATACCGGCGCGCGCGACGTCGCGCGATCAGCGATCGACGCGGTCGATGCTCTCCACGTAGACCAGTTCGCAGGCGCCGGCGCCGGTGTCCTCGCGCGTCATCGAGGTGTTCCAGTGCCAGCCGTCCGGACGGCTGGCGTCGACCAGGAAGCCTTCGATGTGTACCACCTCGCCCGGGCGCACCTGGCGCAGCTGATGCAACACGCCGGCATCGGCGGGGATCATGTGCATGTTGGCGCTGGAGGTTTCGATCTCGCGGCGCGGGATCGGAAACTGCTTCACGCGCCAGTAGTAGTAGCGGTCGGACTGGCGGATGTCGATCTGCGCCAGCACCGCGCTGTCGGACATGCGGCCCCAGCCCAGCGCGAGATCCTCAGGGATGAGTCTGGCGTCGGCGCCGAAGGAATAATCCTTGCGCGACAGCACGCGGGCGGTGAGGTCGAAGTGCGCGCGGGTGGTGAGGGTGACGTCACCCTGCTGCAGGGACGCGCCGCGCTCGAGGTTGACCTGCAGCGGGGCGTCGGGCGCCAGCACGCCGGGCGGCGGCTGCAACGGGCGACCATGCCACCACGATGTCGCGCCCCACAACACCAGCAGCAGGGCGACACCAAACCAGAGTTTGCGCATGCTCAGCGAAAGTCGGCCGCCAGCGCGTCGCGCTGCGCGGGTATCAGCGCAGCCTCGACGCGGCAGGCCGGATGCGTGCTGCGCATGAGTACCGGGCGGCGGTAGTCGTTCCACACGGCGAGCATCGCCGGGCTCAGTTCGAAGCGCAGGAAGTGCACCGCCGAGGTTTTCTGTTCGTTGCTGCGTTCCATGTCCTCGTCGGCAATCGCGCTGACACGGTCATCGCCCACCTGCAGTTCGATCTGATCCTCTAGCCCGCGCAGCTTCTGCAATTCGCGCGCGCGCTGCTCGGGGTCGTCGTACTGCACCAGCAGGGTCGCCTTGAGGTTGCTGCCATCGGGAATCAGCGGGTTGTAGGCGTCCAGTTCGTCCTGGATGCCAGTGGCCTCGAAGATGCGCTCGATGCGCAGCATTTCCTGGATCTGGTACTGCACGCTGCGCCGGTCCTCGAACACCACGCTGAGGTGTTCGCCCAACTGGACGGTGCGGCGCCGCTTGTGCGCGATCACCTCGCCACGCAGCGCCGGGCGTTCGCGCGCATAAGCTTCCAGGGTCAGCAGGTCATCGCGGGTCAGCTTGTTCATGTCGGTCGATCAATACCGGGTGGGAATGGCGCCTGCGCTGCGCGTGCCGCTCAGATGCCGTAGGCCTGGCGCAGCAGGCTCAGCGGATGCTCAGCGCCCGGCTGGTCGTGCAGCCCGTGGGCGATGTGGCCGCCGGCCATCGGGCAGTCGCTGGTGAAGTGGTCAGCCTGCGCCTGCGCGACGCGTTTTTCCACCGGTTTGGCGATCTTGCGCGAGATCGCGTAGGTTTTTTTCTTGACGCCGTAGGTGCCGTCGTGACCGGAGCAGCGCTCGATCGTCACCACCTCGGTGTCGGGAATCAGCTTGAGGATGTCGCGCGTCTTCGGGCCGATGTTCTGCACCCGCTGATGGCACGGCACCTGCCACGCCACCTTGCCCAGTGACTGCCGGAAATCGGTGGCGAGCAGACCGTCGCGATGGCGCTCCATCAGGTATTCGAACGGGTCGAAGAAGTGCGCCTTGACCAGTGCCACCTCGGCGTCGTCGGGGAACATCAGCGGCAGCTCCTGCTTGAACATCAGCACACACGAAGGCACCGCCGCGGTGAGGTCGAAGCCCTCGCGCACCAGCGCGGCCAGCACGGGGATGTTCTGTGCCTTGTACCGGGCCACGCTGTCGAGGTCGCCGAGCTCCAGCTTGGGCATGCCGCAGCACACCTCGCGCGGCACCAGTTTCACCGGGATCGCGTTGTGCTGCAGCACGGCGGCCAGATCCTCCACCACGCCAGGCGCCGAGTGGTCGCAGTAGCAGGTGGCGAACAGCGCCAGCCTGCCGCTGGTACGGCCGGCGGGGGTGGCCGCGCCGCGGCCGTCGAGATCACGCAATCGCCTGCGCGCGCCGGGCGAGTGGTAGTCGGGCACGCGCGCATCGGCGTCGACGCCGAGGGTTTTCTCCAGCAGCTTGCGCGCGACGGGGTTGCGGTTGGCTGCGTTCACCACCTGCACCAGCACCGGGATCGAGGCCAGCTTGCCCACTGCGGTGGTGCTGGAGAGGATCTTCGCCGACAGTGGCGCACCGTCGCGGCGGAATGCCACGGCCTTGGCGCGCAGCATCAGGTGCGGGAAGTCGATCGCCCACGGATGCGGCGGAATGTACGGGCACTTGGTCTGGTAGCACAGGTCGCACAGGTAGCAGTGCTCGGTCACCTTGGGGTAGTCGGACGCGGCCACGCCGTCCACTTCCATGGTGGAGGAGTTGTCGATCAGGTCGAACAGCGTGGGAAAGGCGTGGCACAGGCTGACGCAGCGGCGGCAGCCGTGGCAGGCGTCAAACACGCGCTGCAGCTCGGCGTCGAGCTGCGCCTGCTCCCAGAAGCCCGGCTCGGTCCAGCCCAGCGGATGGCGGGTGGGCGCATGTACGCCGCCCTCGCGGGCGCCGGGCGTGGCGTCTGACAAATCGACGGGCGGTTGCTCGGCCATGCGTGGTTCCCTGGTACGAAGACGCGATACGAAGCCGGTGAGCCGCCGATGGACGCGCTGGCCGCGCCCACGATGGTCCGCTGAAATGGCCCGCTGATACCAATGATGAGATTCTTCAAACGAACAGCCAAATAGCATTGGTTGGTCATCCCCGCGAAAGCGGGGATCCAATGCCGTTGAGAGACGATGGATTCCCGCTTTCGCGGGAATGACGATCTGATAATTCTCGATATTTGATCGCAATTTCGTATGAGACGGCGAAGCGGCGGCGCGCGGGCCGCCGCTTCGGGGGCGCTACTTCAGCTCGTCCAGCGCGCGCTGGAAGCGGTTGGCGTGCGAGCGCTCGGCCTTGGCCAGCGTCTCGAACCAGTCGGCGATCTCGTCGAAGCCCTCGTCGCGGGCGGCCTTGACCATGCCCGGATACATGTCGGTGTACTCGTGCGTTTCACCGGCGATCGCCGATTTCAGATTGCTGGCGGTGTCGCCGAACGGCAGCCCGGTGGCCGGGTCGCCGACCTCCTCCAGGTATTCGAGATGGCCGTGCGCGTGGCCGGTCTCGCCCTCGGCGGTGGAGCGGAACACGCTGGCCACATCGTTGTAGCCCTCGACGTCGGCCTTGGTGGCGAAGTACAGGTAGCGGCGGTTGGCCTGGGATTCGCCGGCGAAGGCGTACTTCAGGTTTTCCTCGGTCTTGGAACCTTTCAGGCTGCTCATGACAACACCTCGTGACGTGCGGCTGGGAGGAGAATGCGAAGGCGATCATGGCGACCGCAAGCCCCGAGCGTAGCGCTCGCCGCGGCGGCAATGAAATTGATTGTGCCGATGATGGTCATAGCGCGCGGCTATGGCCGCACTGGTCGGCGTCGGGCCGCTTTGGCCGTCACCGCGACCGGCGGCGTGGCGGCGGAGCGGGTGTCGAGCAGGTCGGCGGGCAGCTGCCGGATCACCGCGGCGAGCCGCTGCAGGAAGGCACCCATCGCCGAACTCTTGCGCCACACCAGCGCCACGCGGCGGCTCGGCGGATGGCCCTTGAACTCGATCAGGTGCAGGTTTTCCAGCGGCGCCACCGGCGGGCGCACCGCCAGCGCCGGCAGCAGGGTGATGCCGACGTTGGCCGCCACCATCTGCCGCAGCGTCTCCAGGCTGGTGGCGCGAAAACCGCTGCGCTCGCCGGCGCCGGCCAGATGGCACACCTCCAGCGCCTGATCGCGCAGGCAGTGGCCGTCCTCCAGCAGCAGCAGGTTCTGCTTGGACAGGTCCGCCAGCTTCAGCTGGCCGTGCCGGTGCGCCAGCGGGTGCGCGTGCGACACCGCCAGCAGGAACGGCTCCTCGAACAGCAGCTCACTGCGCAGGCTGTCCTCGTGCAGCGGCAGCGCCACGATGCAGGCGTCCAGCTTGCCCTCGCGCAGCAGCCGCAGCAGCGCCTCGGTCTTCTCCTCGACCAGCAGCAGCTCCAGCCGTGGAAACGCCGCCCGCACCAGCGGCAGCGCGTGCGGCAGCAGGTACGGCCCCAGCGTGGGAAAGATGCCCAGCCGCACCGTGCCCGATTCCGGATCGAGCGTGCGCCGGGCCACCGCGCGGATCTGCTCGATGCCGTGGTGCACCTCGCGGGCGCGCTCGGCGATGTCGCGTCCCACCTCGGTCAGCAGCACCTTGCGCGGCGTGCGCTCGACCAGCGGCACGCCCAGTTCGTCCTCCAGCTTCCTGATCTGCGTGGAGAGGGTCGGCTGGCTGACGAAGCATGCCTCGGCGGCACGGCCGAAGTGCCGGTGCTCGGCCAGGGCGACCAGATACTGGAGATCGCGCAGGTTCATGGCTTGCCTCCGGATGATTGATAGTCAATGCCTATGATGCCGATGGTAACAATCAATTTGTGCAATGCAAGAGATCGCCTTATCTTGTGTGGCTGGCACCGCTTTGGCGGCCGTTCACGACTTCTACCACCCCTTGCAAAGGAGCATTCCATGCTGACCATCGGCGACAAGTTTCCCCATTTCAACGTCCCCGCCACCGTCTCGATCGAGAGCCTGGACAAGGCATTCAGCAACATCGACAACGCCACCTACAAGGGCAAATGGCTGTGCGTGTTCTTCTACCCGAAGGACTTCACCTTCGTCTGCCCGACCGAGATCAAGGGCTTCAGCGACGTCAACGGCCAGTTCGCCGACCGCGACTGCCAGGTGCTGGCCGCCAGCACCGACAGCGAGTTCGTGCACCTGGCCTGGCGCAAGGACCACAAGGACCTGCGCGAGCTGAAGTTCCCGATGCTGGCCGACATCAAGAAGGAGCTGACCAACGCGCTCGGCATCCTCACCGAGGACGGCGTGGCGCAGCGCGCCACCTTCCTGGTCGACCCGGAAGGCGTGATCCGCTTCGTCTATGTCACCGACGGCTCGGTCGGCCGCAACCCGGCCGAAGTGCTGCGCGTGCTCGACGCGCTGCAGACCGACGAGCTGTGCCCCTGCAATTGGAGCCAGGGCGAAGACACCCTCAAGGTCGCCTGATCCGTCCGGCGCTTGCCACAGCCTGTGCGTCAGAGTCGCTCTCTCCCCCGCTGACGCGCGGGTGACCCCACCGGTGGCGAGGTTCGCCTCGCCGCCGGTTTTTTTGAGCCGCATTTTTCACATCCGCATTGCCCGAGGTGTTCCATGAGTCTTGCCGATCTCAAGAGCCAGCTGCCCGATTACGCCAAGGACCTGCGCCTGAACCTGGAGTCCGTGCTGACCCCGGGCGGCGCGCCGGGCCTGAGCCAGACGCAGATCATGGTGATCGCGCTGGCCTGCGCCATCGCCGCGCGCCACAAGCCGCTGACCGCCGCGATCGCCGCCGAGGCCGCCCTGCACGCCAGCCCGGAGGCGCTCAATGGCGCCCGCGTGGCCGCCACCCTCATGGGCATGAACAACATCTACTACCGCTTCGTGCATCTGGTGGAAGAGCCCGAGTACGGCACCCTGCGCGCCGGCCTGCGCATGAACGCGATGAGCAACCCCGGCGGCGACAAGATCGACTTCGAGCTGGCCTGCCTGGCGGTCTCGGCCATCAACGGCTGCGGCGCCTGCCTCGCCTCGCACGAGAAAACTTTGCGCAAGCACGGCCTCTCGGCGCAGCCGATCCAGAGCGCGGCGCGCATCGCCACGGTGATCCACGCGGTGGCGGTGGCGCTGGAGCAGGCCGACGTGGCCGGCTGATGCAAGCGCCGCGGGCGACCATGCCTTCTGGCACTGGGTCGAACGTCACGCCCGACCTAGCGTGGGGGTTTGCTCATCAGGGAAGCCCGCCATGCGCCGTCTCGTCCGTCCGCTGCTGTTCACCGCGCTCGCCGCCTGCTGCGGCGCGGCGCTTGCCGCCACCGGGTCGGCACCCCAGGGCCGGCTGCCGCGCTGGGCGGTTCCGCAGTCCTACCGGCTGGCGTTCAAGGTGGACCCGGCGCAGCAGGACTTCTCCGGCACCACCACCATCAAGCTCACCTTGGGCAAGGCCTCCGACCACCTGTGGCTGGACGGCAGCGAGTTGAGCGTGTCGAAGGTGGAAGTCACCGATGCCGCCGGCAAGCGGCACTCGGGCAAGTACGTGGCGGTCGATCCGAAAGCCGGCGTGGCGCGGGTGGATTTCGGCAGCACGCTGGCGCCGCAGGAGCTCACCCTCACGATCGACTACCGCGCGCCGCTCAACGCGCAGCTGCAGGGCCTGTACAAGGTCACCGCCAAGGGCCAGCCCTACGCGATGACGCAGATGGAACCGATCAGCGCGCGCTACGCGTTTCCCGGCTTCGACGAGCCGGATTTCAAGACCCCGTTCGAGCTGAGCCTGACCATCCCGGACGCCGAGACCGCGGTGGCCAACACGCGGCAGATCAGCCAGGCGCCCGCCGGCAAGGGCTGGAAAACCGTCACCTTCGCGCCGACGCTGCCGCTGCCCACCTACCTGGTGGCGTTCGGCGTGGGCCCGTGGAGCATCGCCACCGCGCCGGATATCGCGCCCGATGCCTTCCGCGCCAAGCCGCTGCCGCTGCGCGGCATCGCCGCCGCAGGCGAGGCGCAGCGCATGCAGCACGTGCTGGGCGAGACGCCCAGCATCATCCACGCGCTGGAGAACTACTACGGCTTCGGTTACCCGTTCGGCAAGCTCGACCTGCTGGCCGCGCCGGACTTCGCCGCCGGCGCGATGGAAAACCCCGGCCTGGTCACCTTCCGCGACTGGCTGCTGCTGCTCGACAAGGACTCGCCGGCGCGCGACGTGCGCGGCTCGTTCAACGTCACCGCGCATGAGCTGGCGCACCAGTGGACCGGCGACACGGTGACCATGGCGTGGTGGAACGACATCTGGCTCAACGAGGCGTTCGCCACCTGGATGCAGCAGAAGATCACCGAGCAGGTGCACCCGGAATACCGCGCCGACCTCGAACGCGTGCTGGGCGCGCAGGGCGCCATGGCCAACGACAGCCTGGTCAGCGCGCGGCGCATCCGCCAGCCGATCACCGGCAACGGCGACATCATGACCGCGTTCGACGGCATCACCTACCAGAAGGGTGCCAGCGTGATCGGCATGTTCGAGAACTACGTGGGCGCCAAGACGTTCCAGAAGGGCATGCGCGCCTACATCCAGCAGCACAAGTTCGGCAACGCGGTGGCCAGCGACCTGGTCGACGCGATCGCCACGGCAGCGGGCAAAGGCGCGGCGTTCAAGCACGCGTTCAACAGCTTCCTCGACCAGTCCGGCGTGCCCTACGTGCAGACCACCCTCGTGCAGAAAAACGGCCAGACCGTGATGCAGCTGAGCCAGAGCCGCTATCTGCCGGTCGGCAGCAGCGGCGACCCGCAGCGCATCTGGGGCGTGCCGGTATGCGTGCGCTACGGCACCGCCGGCGGCAGCAAGGTCGCCTGCGACATGCTCGATCACGCCACCGGCTCGATGACGCTGGCCGACGCCAGCCAGCCGACCTGGATCATGCCCAACGCCAACGCCAGCGGCTACTACCGCTTCAGCCTGGGCAAGCCGGCGCTGGCCAGCCTCACCGCCAACGTCGGCAAGCTCAGCGACGCCGAGCAGCTGGCCTACGCCGATGCGGTCAACGCCAGCTTCCGCCACGGCGATCTGGATGCCGGCGACGTGCTGGCCGCGCTCAAGCCGCTGACCACCTCCAAGGTGCGCGAAGTGGCCACCGCGCCGCTGGCGCAGATCGAATGGATCAACGCCCACGAGGCTGGTACCGATGCCCAGCGCGCCCGTCTCGCCGCGTGGGCCAGCGCTGCCTACCTGCCGCGGCTGCAGCAGCTCGGCTACCAGCGCAAGACCGGCGAATCCGAGGACGACGCGCTGCTGCGCAGCACCTTGGCCGGCGCGCTGGCGTTCGACTTCAAGCTGCCCGCGGTGCGCGCCGCGCTGCTGGCGCAGGGCGAGGCGGCGCTGAAGCGCAAGCCGGATGGCCGTCTGAACCTCGGCGCGGCCGATCCCGACCTGCTCGGCGACGCGCTGGGCGTGGCCGTGCAGCAGCTGGGCCAGCCTGCAGTGGATGCGCTGATCGCCGAGATCCCGCAGACCAATGACGCCGCCCTGCGCAACGGCATGCTCGCCGGCCTCGCCGGCGTGGAGGATCCCGCGCTCACCACCCGGGTGCGCGACTTCGCCCTGAGCAAGCCGGTCAAGGTCGGCGAGATGGCGATGCTGCTGATGGGCGGTCGCGACACGCCGGCCCGGCGCGAGGCGATGTGGCAGTGGTTCACCGCGCACTACCCGCAGGTGCTCAAGCGCACCGGCAGCTTTGCCGGCGGCTACCTGCCGAGGCTCGCCGCCGGCGGCAGCTGCTCGGTGGCCGCCGTCGACCGTCTGCAGGCGTTCTTCAAGCCGCGTCTGCAGGACGCCGCCGGCATCGACCGCGGCCTGGCGCAGACCAGCGAATCGATCCAGCTGTGCAGCGCGTTGAAGGCGAAGCAGGACGCGGACGCGATTTTGCGCTGATGTTTGCGCATCGAGTGATGTTTGGCGCCAGGCGCATCCTGTTGTTCGACGTATCGAGCAACCGGATGCGCATCGGCACCTCCCGCTACGTGGGCAGGTTGATGTCTTTCGGCACGTTGGCATCGATCCACTGGGTGATGAACACCTCCAGCGCGACACGCGCTGGAACCGCGATACCGGCATCGCGAACAAAGGCCGCAGCAGCCTGAATCAACCACTGCCTCGCCCGGCTCGAAGCCTGTCCAGCCGCCGCCTGCTGCTGCCGAAGCTGCACGATATGCGGTGATGGCTGTCCGGGCTTGGCAAACTTCTGGTAGCGACGCAGCGCATCGGCCACCTGCTGCGTGTCGAACGCCGCTTGCTGCTTTGCCTGCATGGCTTTCAACAGCTGGATCAGGTGAGTGGCGGCTTGGACGGGCCTTTCGGCGTCCTCCCGGCCCGACAGGATGCGTGCCAGTGGCGGTGACAGGGCTGCGTCGTCAAGGGACGCGGATTCGTCACGGCGTTCCAGATCGTGCAGGAAGCCGGCTTGGGGAAAGGGCTTCGGGGCGGTCATGGTGAGCCTGATGATGGGTGCGCGGACGATACGTCGCTCGCTGATGGTTCGCGAGGATGATAGTTCGCGAGATCGCCGTGCGCGTACCTTGCCGGCGGTGCTGCATTGGAGAGACGGAAGCTCTTGGCAAGGCCAGTCAAACCCGAAGGCCAGCGCGTCGCAGCTGAAGTCGCTCGCGGGAGACCCGTGAAGAACCTGTTCATCCGCGCCCTCTCGCCGTCAGCGAAATGGCGCAGTCAGCCGCGCGCGAAGAATCCGCGGAACGCCTCGACCACACGCTCGATCCCCGCATCGTCGATATCCAGATGTGTCACCAGCCGCAGCGTGGGCAGGTAGCCGATGCTGATGCGGATACCAACCGCGCGCAGATGGGCGTCCAGATCGCGCAGCCGCTCGGCCGGCACATCGACGTAGACCATGTTGGTGTACTGACCGAGCAGATCGACGCCGGCGATCTCGCGCAGGCAGCCTGCCAGATACGCCGCGCGGCGATGGTCGTCGGCCAGCCGAGCCACGTGATGATCCAGCGCAAACAGCCCGCCCGCGGCGAGCATGCCGGCCTGGCGCCAACCACCGCCGGTGACCTTGCGCCAGCGCCGCGCCTTGTCGATCAGCGCATGCGAGCCGACCAGCACCGAGCCGACCGGCGCACCGAGACCCTTGGACAGGCACACCGAGACGCTGTCGAAATGCCGCGCGATCGTGCGCGGCGGCACCGCGCAGGCCACCGCCGCGTTGAACAACCGCGCGCCGTCCAGATGCAGCCCGAGCCCGCGCTCGCGCGCCAGCTGGTGCGCCGCCTGCAGGTAGTCCAGCGGCAGCGTGCGGCCCCACCAGGTGTTCTCCAACGCCAGCACGCGGGTGCGCGCGAAATGCGGATCGACCGGCTTGATCGCCGCGGCGATCTTGTCCAGCGGCAGCGTGCCGTCGGCGTCCTGCGCAATCGGCTGCGGCTGGATCGAGCCCAGCACCGCCGCGCCGCCGCCCTCCCAGCGGAACGTGTGCGCGTCGGCGCCGACCAGGTACTCGTCGCCGCGCTCGCAGTGCGCCATCAGCGCCAGCAGGTTGGCCTGGGTGCCACTGGGCACGAACAGCCCCGCCTCGAAGCCGAGCTCGTCGGCCAGCCGCTGCTGCAGCGCGTTGACGGTGGGGTCTTCGCCATAGACGTCGTCGCCCACTTCGGCCGCGAGCATCGCCGCGCGCATGGCCGCGGTGGGGCGAGTGACCGTGTCGCTGCGCAGATCAACAAGACTTTCTCCGATTGTCGACATCGTGGGTACTCCAGGGGCAAGGATGGGAAGCGGCCGGCTCGAATTTGCCAAGCCGATGGCAGCGACGCCATCCGCACCGGCATCACCGACAGCAGCGGCTCATCCGGCTGCGGGATGCCGTCTACGGTACAGAAACCCGAAGCAGAAGCCAGCCGCGTCATGCAGCACATGCGCCGGCATCATCCCTGCTACGCCGTTGCCAGATGCGGATCAGCGCCGGCGAACCGGCAGCCGCGCGGACCCGCGGGGACTGCCGGGAGGATCACCCACGATCCATGGACCTCGTCGATCGGCAACACAACACTAACGATGCTTGAGTAGAATCGCGCGGCGACCGGCCGTTGGCGGTACTGCGGCAGGTGCGGCGAAAGCCGCACAAGCGCAGCGGGGAGGCGCTTTTCGCGGCATCCAGCCAACCCGCGGCGCGACCAGGCGGTCATGGACACGCGTGCTATATCTTCAAGCCATCGACCGGTCAATCCCGCTTCAAGTCGTCCGGATCATTCCAACCTCGGAATCACCTGTTACATGAGCAGCAACTCCCTTTGGCTGGCCGTGGGTCTCGCCGGTCAGGCAATTTTCGGCATGCGCTTTTTCGTGCAATGGCTGCACAGCGAATCGCGCCGCAAAAGCGTCATTCCGCTGACGTTCTGGCATCTCAGCATCGCCGGCGGCATCGTGCTGCTGTGTTACGCCATCCATCGGCGGGAGCCGGTGTTCATCGTGGGCGAGGCCGTGAGCCTGATGATCTTTGTGCGGAATCTGCAGCTGATCCGCAGAAAGCCTGGTTGAAGCACGCTGGTCCGAATCTGCCCTCCCTTCGATCAACAAACTCCAGAAGAAACCCAGCGCATGCCAGGCAGCCACTTTTCCGTACCCGCTCCGCGTCGATTCATGCCAGGCCGGGGGCGCTCCGCCGTGCTCTGGCTGTTCTGCCTGAGCCTTCTGCTTGGCTTCGCCTTCCAGGGCACGCGGGCGGTATGGAGTACCGACGAGGGCCGCTACACCGAAAATGCCCTGCAGATGATCGATTCGGGTAATTACCTGGTGCCTGCCTACGGCACCGACCGCCTGAACTTCACCAAGCCACCGGTGACCTACTGGGCGATCGCTGCGGCGGTGAATGTTTTTGGTCGCAACGAGTGGGCGGTGCGGGCCCCCAACGCGCTGGCCTTCGCGCTGACCGCGCTGCTGCTGTGCCTGATGGGCCGGCGGCTGGTGCCGGAAAAAATGTGGCTGCCCGGATTGATTTACACGCTGACCCTGGCGCCCTTCATCGCGGCCAACGTGGTCAGCACCGACACGCTGCTGACGCTGTTCGAGGCATTCGCCATGCTCGGCTTCGTATCGGCGGAGTTGGCCCCGGACACACCGTCGCGGCGCGGTTATATCTACCTGATGTGGCTGGGCTTCGGCCTCGCGTTTCTGACCAAGGGGCCGCCCGGGCTGCTGCCCCTGCTCGCGATCGTCCCCTTCATCGTGAAGCGCGACGGCTGGCGCGCGCTGGGGCGCATTTTCGCGCCGGGTGGCCTGGCGCTTTTCGCGCTGGTGGGATTCCTGTGGTACCTGATCGTGATCGTCCGTAATCCGGGGCTGCTGCACTATTTCCTGTATTTCGAAATCTACGAGCGCATCCTGACGCCGACCCAGAACCGCAACCCGCAGTGGTACGGCTGGATTTTCGCGTATGGCCCGGTGTTCGCCTTCACCACCTTGCCGTGGTCGCTGGCCATGTTTCGCGGGATAGGCAAAGCGCTCTCCCTCGCCAACTGGCAACGCTGGTGGCGCGACGCATCGACGCCGCTGTTGCTGCTGCTGTGGTTCGTGCTGCCGCTGATCATTTTCTGCGTCTCCCGTTCGCGGCTGCCGGTGTACGCGCTGCCGTTGTTCCTGCCGCTGTCGCTGATGCTGGCGCTGGACCTGCGCCAGCGTATCGACCTCACGCGCACGCCTCAGCGGGTCCTCCTGGGAGCGTGGATCGTCGCCTTGATTGCATTCAAGGCCATGACAAGTCTGCACCTGCAATCCGCTTCGGATAACCGGTTGCAGGCGCAGCAGCTGGGCGCCATCACCGCGGGATCGGACTATGCCGCGTTGACCTTCGTGGACAAGACCGACGACGACGTGGGGATCGAGGAGCACACTCCCTGGGGCATGCGGCTGTATATCGACAAGCCGTTCTATGGCATCGCCTGGAGCAAGCCCGATAGCGGCGAAAAGGTCTGCAACGTGCTGCACGATCACACGAGTGTGCTTTATCTGATCAACCCGGGCATCACCCCGGATGCGTTCCGCGCGGCCGTGCAGCAGTGCCAGCCGCACGCGATGACGATGCTCGGAACATGGCGCCGTCAGCAGCTCGTACTCGTCCGGCGTTGACCCCGGTACGTACACAGTTCCTTCGCACCGGCTATGCTTTGCAGGCCATTGGACACTTGGTGGTGACCACCCGGAATGGAACCCCTGCGGGTTCTGCAGGCCATCGCGTGGGCTGCCGCGAGCCTCGTCGAAGCTGAGACTCCGGGTGGGGCGCGTCACGTTCCAGGTCCGTCATGGATGGCGATCGGCGTTCACAGCCATCACAGGCTGGCTGCCATCGTGTTTCTCCAACAGGTATACCGATCCATGTGCGGAATTTGCGGAGCCCTGGCTCTGAATCGACCGGCCGACACGCTCACGCTCGCATCGAAAGCAGCCCGCATGCTGGCTGCGCTGGAGCACCGCGGCCCCGACGGTGGCTCGGTGCTGAACTGCGGATGTGCGGTCATGGCAGCCAGTCGCCTGACCATCCGCAGCATCGGCGATGACAAGCCGCCGTTGCTGGAAGGCGAGAATGGCATCGTCGTGGTCTGCAACGGTGAAATCGACAATCACCGCGAACTGCGCGCCTGGCTGGAGCAGCGTGGCCATCGCATCGATCGCAGCACGGATGTGGCGGTGATCGCGCCGCTCTATCTGGAAACAGGTCTTTCGTTCGTCGAACACCTGCAGGGCGTCTTCGCGCTGGCTATCTGGGACCCGCGCAAGCAGCAGCTGATTCTCGCGCGGGACCGCGTCGGGGAACGCCATCTTTACTATTCCCATGCGGCGGACAGTGTCACCTGTTTCGCCTCCGAGTTGAGCGCGCTGAAAGCGGGACAAGACGGTGCCGCAACGGTTGACACGGCAGCCGTTGCCGCTTATCTCGCCAACGGTTTCTGCCCCGCGCCGCAGAGCCCGTTTTCCGGGCAGTACAAGGTGCAACCCGGGGAAATCGTGCGCATCGACAGTCACGGCATCCAGCGCCAAAGCTACTGGCGCAGCCCGATCGGCACCGCGCCGCGGGGCAGTGACTCCACCAAGGTCTTCGACAGCATTTTCCGCAGCGCGGTGAGCAGGCAGAGCGATGTCGATGTCGACTACGGAGTGCTGCTGAGCGGTGGCGTCGATTCCGCGCTGCTCGCCGCCGTGGCGCGCAGCGTGCGCCCCGACAAGCACCCCACCGCGTACAGCATCCGCTTCAACGAGGCCTCGTTCGACGAAGGACAGCAGGCCGCCGAGGTCGCGCGGCAGCTCGACTGCCGGTTTGTGCCGGTCACGGTCACCGCACAGGACGTGCCGGCGACACTGCAGGACCTCATCGAGACCACCGGCGAGCTGATTGCCGACCCCGCGTGGGTGCCGCTGGCGCTGGTCGCCAAACGCGCGGCGCAGGACGTGCGCATGGCGCTCGCCGGCGAAGGTGCGGACGAGCTGTTCGGTGGCTACCCTACCTATCTGGGCGCGCGCTACGCGGGCTACTACGCCGCGCTTCCCAGCATGGTGCGCAATGCCATTGCCCGCCTGGTCGAGCGACTGCCGGTGAGCGACAAGAAGGTGGCGGTCTCGTTCCTGCTGAAGCGCTTCGTGCAGGGGCAGGAGCTGGGTGGACTGGCCCGACACATGCTGTGGACCGCCAGCGTGCGGCCCGACGTGCTGCGCCGACTCGGCATCGAGCCGCCTGCCGCCCGGCTCCCGCACGGCATGATGGAACTGCTGGACGAAGTGCAGCGGCATGACTTCGAGCAATCGCTGCCGGAGGCCCTGATGGCCAAGGCCGATCGCGGCGGCATGCGCCACGCGCTGGAAATCCGCGCGCCGTTCCTGGATCAGACGGTGATAGATTTCGCGGCCGGCCTGCCGGTGCAGGCGCGCGTTCACGGCCTGCGCACGAAGGCATTTCTGAAGCGCTACGCCCTGCAGTATCTGCCCAGCTCGGTGGTCTACCGGCGCAAGCGCGGCCTTTCCGTGCCGCTCGCCACCTGGCTGCGCGAACCCCTGCTCGACTGGGCGGCATCCCGGCTGTCCAGCCCCGCGCTGCCGAATGTGGGCATCGACCAGCGGGCCGCGATGACGCTGCTCGCCGAACACCGGGCGAAAAGCAGCGATCATTCGCGCGTGCTGTGGACGCTGATCGTGCTGAGCGAGTGGCTGGAGTGGGCGCAGCGTGCGCAGCGCGCCGAGCCCGCGCACCGCGAACAACCGGCTGCGGTCGCCCTGAGCGCCTGATCGCAGAGCGGGTCGTCTACTCGCCGCGGGCAAGCGCGCGTCGTTCGCGCAGGCGCCACTGCAGGTTGCGCAGATAGACCAGGAAGCCGCCCGCCTGGCCCACGATGAACACCGGGTCGCGCTTGTAGATCGCGTAAACCAGCAGGATCGCCCCGCCGAGCAGGCTGGCATACCAGAACGCCATCGGCACCTCGCTGCGCTTCTTGTACTCGCTGTACAGCCACTGCAGCACGAAGCGTCCGACGAAGATCACTTGCCCGACAAGGCCCAGCACCAGCCAGATGGCATTCGATGTCATGCGCGGGGATTTTCCGGCTGCGGCGGTGGGGCTGGTGGAAGAAGGGTCGTGCGCATTCAGGCGTGCCGGCGGAAATACAGCCACGCCGCCAGCGCCAGGATCGTCGCCGGCAGCAGGTTGGCCAGCAGCGGCGGGGTGCCGTAAACGATGCCGAAGTTCACCATTACCCGTTGCAGAAAGTACCAGCCGACCGCCAGCAGCAGGCCGATGAACATGCGCTTGCCGAGGCCACCGGAGCGCAGCGCGCCGAACGCGAACGGCATCGCGCACAGCACCAGCACCAGCACGTTGAGCGGGTACAGCACGCGGGCCCAGAACGCCACGGCGTAGCTGCCCGGGCTTTCGCCGTTGCTCTCCAGATAATCCATGTTGCGGCGCAGGTCGCGCATCGACAGGTGCTCCGGCTGGATCGCCGACTGCGCCAGCACCTGCGGGTTGAGGCTGGACTGCCAGCGCTGGCTGGCGATCTGCGTGGTGTGCGTGCCCTGCGCGTCGAGCGTGGTGCTGCGCACATCCTGCAGCACCCACTGATGGCCGTCGTGCTCGGCGGTCCTGGCCCATTCGAAACGGCTGAGCTGGCCATCCGGCGTCAGGGTGAACACGCGCACGTCGGCCAGCTGCACGCTGCCGATGCCGTCATGCATTTTCAGCAGGGTGCCGCGGGCGTTGATGATGTTGTCGCCATCGCGCGCCCACAGACCGCTGCTGGTGGCGCCCAGGGCGCCGGACTTCATGCGCAGCTGCATCGCCTGCGCCTGCTGGTCGCCCCACGGCGCGGCGGTCTCGCCGAGGATCACCACGCCCACGATCAGCACCGCCACCACGCCCACCGCCGACACCGCAATGCGCAGCCGCGACAGGCCAGCGGCGCGCAGGGCGGTCAGTTCGCCGGTGGCGGCGAGGCCGCCCAGGCCCAGCAGGCCGCCGATCAGCGCCGCGTTGCCGAACATCTCGTAGGCGCGGCGCGGCAGCGTCACCAGCACATAGATCACCGCGTTGCTCACGGTATAGCCGTGCTTGCCGACGTGGATCAGCTGGCGCATCAGCTGCGTGCCCGCCTGGAATCCGGTCAGCACCAGCCAGGCGGTGAGGATCGAGCCGAGCACACTCAGCGCCACCAGCCGGTCGACCCGCTTGATGTTGAACGCGCTGGCGCTGAACCCCCGGACATGCAGCCTCATGCCGGCTGCCTCACCCGCAGTTGGCGCGGCCGGCGCGGTGCATGCTGCTTCCACAGCATCCAGCCGGCCAGCGCCAGCACCAGCGCATGCAGCGCCCACAGCGGCGCCTGGTTGTGCCAGTGACCCTTGCCGATCTGCGCCCGCCCCAGCATCAGCAGCAGGAAGTACAGATAGAACGTGGCGCCCGCCAGCATCAGGCGGCTGTAGCGGGGCTCGCGCGGATGCTGCCGCGCCAGCGGCAGCGCCAGCAGCAGCAGCACCAGCGTCATCGGCGGCGCGCTGAGGCGCCAGGCGAACTCGGCGCGCGCCGCCGGATCGCTCGACTGCGCCAGCGTGAGGCTGCCCATCGCGTGAATCGGATCGTCGTCGCCGCTGTCCGGCTGCACGCTGGAGAGCGAGGTGTCGTTGCGCTGGTACTGCATCTGCCGCCAGTTGTCGGCGCCCAGCGGGATGTCGTACTGCCAGCCGTTGCGGAAGGCGATGAAGCGACCGCCGCCCCCGCTCTCCTGGTACAGCTGGCCGCTGGCCGCGGTGACCACTTTCAGGTGCGTGTGACCGTCCCGGCTGCTGCGTTCGGTGGCCACGAAGGTGCGCCCCAGCTGGCTGCCGTCGCGACTCAGGCTGTCGACAAAGATGATGCCGCCCTTGCCCGGCAGGTCGGTCCAGCGTCCGGCATCCAGCCCGGCGGCGATCACCGAGCGGTTGGCCGCCGCCACCATCGCGTCGCTGGTGCGCACCGCCCACGGTCCCAGCCACATCGAGGTCACCGCGGTGAGCGTGACCAGCACCAGCGCCAGCAGCAGCACCGGCCGCAGCAGGCCTGCGGGCCCCATGCCGGAAGCGGCCAGCACGTACATCTCGCTCTCGCGGTACATCCGGCCCAGCGCCATCAGCACGCCGATGAAGCCGGCCAGCGGCAGCAGGTTGGGCAGGCCGTCCAGCATGCGCAGGCCCAGCACCTGGAACATCACGCTGGGCGGAAAGCTGCCATTGGCCACCTGCTGCAGCACCTGCGCAAAGGCGCTGCCGGTGATGATCACCAGCAGCACGACCACCGTGGCAGCGACGGTCTGCGCCAGCTCGCGCAGGAAATAGCGGTCGAGAATGCTCAGCATGCGATAAACTTGTCCGCTACCTCGCCGCACCCGATCGGGCCGGCAAACCGCAAGTCTAGCCTGTCCGGCCATGGCCGGGCCCATGCAGGAAACCTCCCGATGACACTTCAGTTCAGCCTTGGCGCCGCCGCCCCGGAAACCGTCGACAGCGCCTGCGTGCTGGTGGGCGTCTACGAACACGGCGTGCTGACCAGCGCTGCTGCGCGGGTGGACAATGCGGCCGGCGGCCTGATCAAGCGCCAGGTGGAAAGCGGCGATATCAGCGGCAAGACCGGCAGCAGCACGCTGCTGTTCGCGCCGCAAGGAATCACCGCCCGCCGCGTGCTGGTGGTGGGCCTTGGCGCGCAGAAATCGTTTGACGCGGCGCGTTTCCAGAAGATCCACCTGGAAGCGGCGCGCGCGCTGGGCAAGCTGCCGGTGGCCGATGCGGTGTCGTACCTGAGCGAGGTGGAAGTGCCCGGCCGCGACAGCGCCTGGCGCGTGCGCACGGCGGTGCTGGCGATCGACCACGCCGCCTATCGCTACACCGCCACCTTCAAGCCGCGTGACAAGCAGCCCAAACCGCCGGAACTGGCCAGCGTGGCCCTGGCAGCGGGCGACGAGGCGCAGGCCGGCCTGGCGCAGGCGCTGGCGATCGCCGAGGGCGTGCGCTTCGCGCGCGAGCTGGCCAACCTGCCGCCGAACATCTGCAACCCGGCGTGGATCGCCGCGCAGGCACAGGCGTTCGCCGACGCCCAGGATGACAAGGTCAGCTGCCAGGTGCTCGACCACGTCGAGATGGACAAGCTCGGCTTCGGCTCGCTGCTGGCGGTGGCCCGCGGCTCGGTCAACAAGCCCAAGCTGGTGGTGCTGCAGTACCGCGGCGGCAGCGCGGACGAGAAACCGTATGCGCTGGTCGGCAAGGGCGTCACCTTCGACTCCGGCGGCATCAGCCTCAAGCCCGGGCCGGGCATGGAGGAGATGAAGTTCGACATGGGCGGCGCCGCCGGCGTGCTCGGCGCGTTCATCGCCGCGGTGCGGCTCGGCCTGGCGCTGAACCTGGTGTGCGTGGTGCCGACCGTGGAGAACATGCCCGACGGCGACGCCTATCGCCCCAGCGACGTGCTCACCAGCCTGTCCGGCCTGACCATCGAGGTGCTGAACACCGACGCCGAAGGCCGGCTGATCCTGTGCGACGCGCTGACCTGGACCGCGCAGACATTCCAGCCGCAGGCGATGATCGACGCCGCCACGCTCACCGGCGCCTGCGTGATCGCGCTGGGCAAGCACGCCAGCGGCCTGATGAGCAAGCACGACGACCTCGCCGCGGAGCTGCTCGCCGCCGGCGAGCACACGCTCGACCGCGCCTGGCGCCTGCCGCTGTGGGACGACTACCAGGCGCAGCTGGAATCCGGCTTCGCCGACGTCGCCAACATCGGCGGCAAGAGCGCCGGTGCGATCACCGCTGCCTGCTTCCTGTCGCGCTTCACCGACGGCCAGCGCTGGGCGCATCTGGACATCGCCGGCACCGCCTGGGACGAAGGGCGCAAGGGCCTGGCCACCGGCCGCCCGGTGACGCTGCTGACGCAGTGGCTGATGGATCGGGCGGGATGAAGGGCGGGGAACGGGGAACGGGGAATGGGGAACGTGTAGCTTGCGGTGGGCCTGCGTTTCTCCGCACTTTCAATGCTTTCTTCAGATGCCTCGCCACCGCCACGCAGCGCAGGATCTCCGCGCTGCGCGCGTTCCCCGTTCCCCCTTCCCCGTTCCCCGCTCTCTGACCCATGCCGCGCGCCGACTTCTACCTGATCGACAAGCCGCGCTTTCGCGAGCAGCCGCTGCTGCTGGTGTGCGAGCTGGCGAAGAAGGCGTTTGCGGCGCAGCAGCCGACGCTGATCCTGACCCGCGATTTCGCCCAGGCCGAAGCGCTCGACGAACTGCTGTGGGCGTTCGACGAGGACACGCTGCTGCCGCACCAGCTCGCCGGCGACGACGACGACGCAGACACCGCGGTGCTGATCGTGCCGCCGGGCATCGACACCGTCGCGCGCCCGCTGCTGATCAACCTGCGCGACGCATGCCCCGAGCTGGCCTGCGAGCGCGTGCTGGAAGTGATCGCCGCCGATCCGGCCGAGCGCGACGGCTCGCGCGTGCGCTGGCGCGAATACCAGCGCCGCGGCTTCGAGCTGCGCAAGATCGACATGTAGCCACGCGCGGCGACGCGCCCGGCGCCAGTCGCTCAGGCAGGGTCGGCCACCGCCTCAGCGTGGCTCTCGGCGGGCAGCGTCGCGCAGGCCTGCACCAGCGCATCGGCCAGCTGCTCGCCGCTCAGCGGCTTGCGCAGAAAGCCGTCCATGCCCGCCGCGCGTGAGCGCGCCTCGTCCTCGCTGCCCGAGCGCGCGGTGACCGCAATGATCGGCACGCGCTGGCCGGCGTGTTCGCGCTGGCGGATCAGCCGGGCGATCTGGAAGCCGTCCACGCCGGGCAGGTCCAGATCCAGCAGCACCGCATCGAAGCCGGCATGCGCCAGCTCGGCCAGCGCAGCCAGCCCGTTGCCGACGTGGCAGACGGCATGCCCCTGCTGCTCCAGCAGGCCGCGGATCACCGCCGCCACGATGGCGTCGTCCTCCACCAGCAGCAGCCGCTGCGGCAACACGCCGGCGGTGTCGGACGCGGACTGCGCCGGTGGCGGCGGCTCGGCCAGCGGCAGCCGCACGCGGAACGTGCTGCCGTGCGCCAGCCGTGATTCCAGCTCGATGCTGCCGCCCATCATGTCGACCAGCTCGCGGCAGATCGCCAGCCCCAGCCCGCTGCCGGCGCGCCGCTGCGGCCCGTCGGCCTGCTCGAAGCGCTGGAACAACCGCACCTGGCTGGCCTCGGGGATGCCCGGCCCGGTGTCGCTGATGCTGAACTGCAGGCCGGTCGCGGTGCGCTGTGCACGCAATGTCACGCTGCCGTGCTCGGTGAACTTCAGCGCGTTGTTGGCCAGGTTCAGCAGCACCTGCTTGATCCGCACCGCATCGCCGATCAGCCGCCGCGGCAGGTCGTCGGCCACCTCCAGCACGAAGCGGATGCCCTTGAGGTGTGCCAGCCCCTGTTCGAGCTGGGTCACATCCTCGACCAGCTGGCGCGGGTCGAACGGCGCCGGCTCCAGCTCCAGCCGGCCGGCCTCGATGCGGGCCAGATCCAGCGCGTCGTTGAGCAGTTTCAGCAGCATGCCGCCGGAGCGCTGCATGGCGCGGGTGTAGTCGTGCTGCAGCGGGCTGAGCGGCGTGGCCAGCATCAGCTCGGCCATGCCCATCACCCCGGTCATCGGGGTGCGGATCTCGTGGCTGAGGGTCGCCAGGAACTGCGTCTTGGCGGCGCTGGCCGCCTCCGCCAGCTGCCGTTGCTGTTCGATCATTTGCATCCGATGGCGCTGGGCCAGTCGCCGGCGCCAGCCGCGCAGGATCAGCGCGGCGCTGGCGAGCAGTACCAGCGCATACGCCAGCCATGCCCACCAGCGTGCCCATGGCGGTGCCTGCACGTCGATCCGCAGCGGCTGCGCCAGGCTGCCCCATACGCCGTCGGCACCGGCTCCTTGCACTTCCAGCGTGTAATGGCCGGCCGCCAGCCCGGCGAATTCGCGCTCGCCGCGATGATCCACCTCGACCCAGCCGCTGTCGAAACCCTGCAGGCGGAAGCGGTAGTGATTGGCGAGCGGACTGACGAACGAGGCGACCCGCACGCTCACGCTCAGGTCGCGATCGCGCCAGCCCAGGCGCACCGGACCGGCTTCCAGCGGCAGCAGGTGGGTCTGGCCGCCGCGGCGCACGCTCAGCCGGGTCAACGTGAGTGGCGGCGGCGGGGCTGGACTGGCGTGGCTCGGGGCCTGCAGCCGCAGCGGCTGGAATCCCACCACGCCACCGGCATTGGGCGCCAGGATCATGCCGTCCGGCGCCACCGCGGTCACGCCGCCGCCGAACTGGGCATTCGACAGGCCCTGCGCCGGTCCGAACGCCGTGAAGCGGTGGCTGCGTTGGTCGAGCCGGAACAGGCCGGGATTGGCGAACACCCACAGCTGGCCCTGGCGGTCGACGCGCAGCGAGGTGATATCCGGCGTGAACGCCTCGCGACTGATGTCGACGCTGTCGATCAGGGTGGCGCGGCCGTCGGCGTAGCGGTAGTGATTCAGGGCGCGCCCGGTGGCGGTCCAGAAACCGTGGGCGTTGCAGGCGAACGAGGTGATCTCTTCCTGCGGTACGCCGGCGACGAAGTCGAGCGTGCCGGTGTGCTCGTTCAGCCGCAGCAGGCCGCCATTGCTGGCATACCAGAGATTGCCCTTGTTGAAGGTGAGCTGCTCGGGCAGCCGGGCATCGTCCGATGCCGCAGCCATCGGCACCGGCGTGATCGCCAGGCTGACCGGATCGATCGCAAACAGGCCCTGGCCCCACGAGGCGAGATAGATGCGCCCGTCGCCGGCGCTGGCGAGCAGCACCGGCCGGGTGACGTGCGCGGCATCCAGGCGAATGGTGTGCAGGACGCCGTGAGCCAGCAGCCGCAGCCCGCCGGGCACGTTGATCCACAGGCCACCGTGCGCGTCCTCGGCCATCGACGCGACATGTCCGTGGACGTCCCGCACGATATGTTGCACGCGCCCGCTGGTCGCATCCAGCTTGTCGATCCAGCCATCATTGCCGCCCACCCACAGCCGACCATCGCGCGCGGTGAGCAGGGTCGCGGCGCTGATGTTGAGGAGGCTGGCCGGATCGTCCGGAATGTGGGTGAAGCGGGTGAAGCCATTCCAGCCCGGCGGCAGATAGGCGACGTTGGAATCGTCGAAGGTGACCCAGAGCCCGCCTTCGCGATCCAGCGCGGTCTGCCAGATATTGTTGCCGGGCAGGCCACCGGGCAGCAGCGGCTGGCCGGTGATCGACTGCAGTGTGCCGTCGCCGGTATCCAGCAGCAGTCCGTCGGCGCCACCGATCCACAGCCGCCCCTGGCGGTCGCGCGTGCTGCTGAGTATCCGCAGCGAGGCCAGTTGGGCGCCGGCCAGCGGTCGCGCCACGCCGTCGGCACCGATCACCAGCAGGCCGCCGCTGACCGCCACCCGCACCTCGCCGTGGCCACCGTCGATATGCCAGACCTTGCCCAGCTTGCCGTGAAAGGCCGGATCCACCGGCACGCGATGGATGCGGCCGCCGGCGTCGCGCAGGTACAGGCCGCTTTCCGCGCCGATCCACAGGCGGCCGTCGGGCCCGGCCAGCAGCGCACGAACCGGGCCGAACGACGCGGCGTGCGTGCCATCGACAGCGAGCGGGATGTGATCGAAGCCGGTGCCGTGCGGACGCATGCGGTCCAGGCCGGCGTTGGTGGCCAGCCACAGTGCTCCATCGGGCGTCTGCGCGATGCTCCACACTTCGTCGCTGGCCAGGCTGGCCGGGTCGGCGGGGTCATGCTCCCAGTGCCGGAAGCGATGCTCCGACTGCTGGTACACCGTCAGCCCGTTGGAAATGCTGCCGGCCCACACGCAGTTGTCGCGGTCGACGAACAGCGTGTAGATCGCCCCGGCGGGCATCGACTGCGGGTCGTCCAGCGCATGCCGGAACACCCGGAAGCTCACCCCGTCGTAGCGCACCAGGCCGCTGGCGGTGGCAAACCACATCAGGCCGTGGCGGTCCTGGGTCACCGCGTAGATGGGTCCGCTGGGCAGGCCATCGGCGACGCCGTAGCGGCGGAACTGGGGCGTGGCCAGCACCGTCGGCGTCGCCGCGGCTGCCGGCGCGGGTGCGGCCACGCCTGGCGCAGCGGTCGCCACGCGCGTCAACGAGGCCGCCGCCAGAACCGCGTTCAGCACGAGCGTTGCAAACATGCGCAGAGTCCCCCACCCCGCGCCATCATGCCAAAACCCGCGCGCTGCGGCGAGCGTCCCGGCCCGGCGCAAGCGCCGTCACGATGCCGCGCCGCTGGCGCCCAAGGGAAACAATCCGTTCAATCGGGTGCGCTGGCATCGTGGCTGGCAATCGTCCAGACTTCGCCGGATGCTTCGTATCCCGACCCTCGGCCAGTGTCTCGTCCTGCAGGCAGCCGCGCTGCTGGCGCTGCCGTCCGCCCATGCCGCCAGCGCGAACTACCGCTACGACACGGTGCACAGCCAGCTGCTTTTCAGTATCGACCACGACGGCTATTCGCGGCCGTTCGGACGGCTGCACATCGCCAAGGGCTGGCTGCGCCTCGACCCGGACGACTGGAGCACGGCGGCCACCGAGCTGGACATCGACATGGCCGGCGTGGACATGGGTGACGCCGACTGGAATGCCGCGGTGTGCAAGCCGGCGCTGCTGGACTGCACGCGCTACCGCTACGCGCATTTCGTCAGCACCAGCGTGCAGCGCATCGGCGCTCACCACGGCGTGCTGCACGGGCAGCTGACCCTGCGCGGAGTGACGCGCCCGCTGGACGTGCCGTTCACCCTCAACCGCGTGGCGGCCACCATCTACGGCCTGCACACGGTGGCGGGCTTCTCCGCCACCGCGCTGCTGGACCGGCGCGACTTCGGCATCACCGCCTTCGGCCACTCGATCGGCGACCGCGTCGACGTGTGGCTGCAGCTGGAGGCGATCCGCGACGACGGCGCCGCGTCCACGGAGCAACCATGAGCCTGCGCAGCAACGACCAGCAGTGGGGCACGGTGGCCAAGACCTTCCACTGGCTGATGGCACTGGCGATCCTCGGCAACGGCCTGTTCGGGCTGCTGATGGATCTGGCCCGTTCGCCGATGCAGAAGATCAACTGGCTGGCGCTGCACAAGTCGATCGGCCTGACCGTGCTGGCGCTGTTCGCGCTGCGGCTGCTGTGGCGCGCGCTGGACCGTCGCCCGCCGGACGAGCCGGCGCCGCGCTGGCAGCAGCTGGCTGCGCACCTCGTGCATGGCGTGCTGTACGTGATGATTGCGGCGATACCGCTCAGCGGCTGGTGGTTCAATTCGCTGGCGGGTAAGCCGCTGCAGTGGTTCAAGCTGTTCAGCGTGCCGGCGCTGGCGGGCAAGAATGACGCGCTGGCGCACGTCGCACGCGACCTGCACGAATATCTTTTCTGGCTGCTGCTGCTGGTGCTGGTGGCGCATGTGGGCGCGGCACTCAAGCACCACCTGGTCCATCGCAACAACGTGTTGCGCCGGATGCTGCCGTTCGGCCGTCCGCGTCACGACCCGTCCCCTCCCGGAGCCTCCCGATGAAACGCCTCGCCCTGCTGCTGTGTGCTTTCGCCCTGCCCGGCGCCAGCTTCGCCACCAGCTACGCGGTGCAACCTGCCGCCAGCAAGCTCGGCTTCAGCGCCACCTTCCAGGGCGCGGCCTGCAGCGGCAGCTTCAGCCAGTGGACGGCGGCGATCAGCTACGACCCGGCCCACCTGGCGGCCTCGAAGTTCGACGTCACGGTGTCGCCGGCCAGCGTGCACACCGGCGACAAGGATCAGGAGAACGCCCTGCCCGGCGCCGCCTTCTTCGACGTGGCGAAATTCCCCACCGCGCACTTCGTCACCACCGGCTTTCGTCAGGTCGGCGCGCAGGTGATCGCCGACGGCAACCTCACCCTGCGCGGCGTCACCAAACCGGTGAGCCTGGCGGTGACGTTCAAGCCGCAGGGCAGCGGCGCCACGCTGGACGTCAGCGGCAGCCTCAAGCGGCTCGACTTCGGCGTGGGCGGCGGCGACTACGCCGACACCTCGGTGATCGGCGCCGAGGTGAAGATCACCGCGCATCTGCAGCTCGCACCGAAATGATGCTCCACCCCTGAACCTTGCCCGGAATATCCCGTGTCTGAAGAATTCGAAGTGCGCGGGCTGCATGAAAACCAGCTCGACGAGGCGGCCGAGCGCGCACCCCAGGGCATGGCCGGCCGGCTGGCAGTGATCACCGCGATCCTGGCCACGGTGGGCGCGATGTTTTCCTACATGGCCGGCACCACCCAGGCCGAGGCCGGCCTGCTCAAAAACGATGCTGCGATCAGCAAGACCGAGGCGGCCAACCAGTGGAGCTACTACCAGGCCAAGGGCAACAAGCAGAACCTCAGCGAGCTGGGCATGGAGCTGTCCAGCGATGCGCGCAAGCCGTTCTTCGAGGCCGAGCGCAAGCGCTACGAGGCGCAGAAGGTGCAGATCCGCAAGGCGGCCGAGAAGCTGGAGCAGTCCTCAGCCGCGTTCGATGAAAAAAGCGCGCAGCAGATGCACCGGCATCATCGCTGGGCGCAGGCCACCATGCTGCTGCAGATCGCCATCGCGATGGCCGCGATCGCGCTGCTCAGCCGCCGCGCGTGGCTGGGCAAGCTGGTGGTCGGCATGGGCGCGGCTGGCATCGTGATCGGCGCGCTGGCGTACTTCGGCGTCTGAGTCTTGCAACGCGGTCCTGGCTACCCCGGGCCGCGCACAAACGCGCGCACCGCCGCGGCGTCGAACGGCCAGTCCAGCTCGCGGCCGTCGCGGCCGTCGCGCAGCACCGGCACGCGGCTGCCGTAGCGCTGTGCCCACTCCGGCACATCGTCCACCCACGCGCTGTCGAACGCCGGCGCACCCGCCTCGGCCAGCACGTCCAGCGCCAGGTCGCACAGGTGGCAATCGTCGCGCTGGTAAAGAGTCAGGTCAGGCATGCGGCTGCGAATGGGTGGGGGTGCCGCGTAGAATAGCGGTTGATTCCTTCCCCGGCAGTACCGCCATGGCCGTCAGCGTATTCGACCTGTTCAAGATCGGCATCGGGCCATCCTCCTCGCATACGGTGGGGCCGATGCGCGCGGCGGCACGTTTCGCCGAACGCTGGCTGGACGAGAAAGGCGTGCTGGCGCGGGTGGCCCGCGTGCGCGTCGAGCTGTTCGGCTCGCTGGCGCTGACCGGCCGGGGCCACGGCACCGACAAGGCGGTGCTGCTGGGGCTCGAAGGCCAGCATCCGGATACGGTCGATCCGGATCACATTCCCGCCACACTTGAGCGCATCCGAGGCAACCAGCGGCTGCGTGTGCTCGGCAAGCGCGAGATCGCGTTCGACGAGAAATGCGATCTCGTCTTCAACAAGCGCCAGAAGCTGCCGTTCCACACCAACGGCATGCGCTTTGCCGCCTACGACGCCGCCGGCAGCGAGCTGGCCGCGCGCGACTACTACTCGGTCGGCGGCGGCTTCGTGGTCAACACCGACGAGGCGGCCGAAAACCGCATCGTCGCCGACACCACCGCGCAGCCGTATGCGTTCTCCAGCGGCGACCGGATGCTGGCGCTGTGCAAGCAGCACGGCATGACGATCGCGCAGCTGATGATGGCGAACGAGACCGTCTGGCGCAGCGAGGCCGACACCCGCGCCGGCCTGCTGACCATCTGGACGGCCATGCAGGATTGCGTCAACCGCGGCCTGCGCTCGCCCGGCGTACTGCCCGGCGGTCTCAAGGTGCAGCGTCGCGCCCCGGCGATGCTCGAAGATTTGCGCAGCCAGCCGGAAGCGGCGCTGCGCGATCCGCTGACCATCCTCGACTGGGTCAACCTGTACGCGCTGGCGGTGAACGAGGAAAACGCCGCCGGCGGCCGCGTGGTCACCGCGCCCACCAACGGCGCCGCCGGCATCGTGCCGGCCGTGCTGCACTACTACCAGCGCTTCTGCCCGAAGGCGGACGAGAACGGCATCATCGAGTTTCTGCTCACCGCCGCCGCGATCGGCATCCTGTACAAGGAAAACGCCTCGATCTCCGGCGCCGAAGTGGGCTGCCAGGGCGAGGTCGGCGTGGCCTGCTCGATGGCCGCCGGCGGCCTCACCGCCGCGCTCGGCGGCAACGTGATGCAGGT
>JAJYSM010000096.1 GCA_021793575.1 Pseudomonadota bacterium | reverse complement strand
GGCGCGCTGCTTGGGCGACAGCCCGCGCAGGTCGGCCAGGCCCTGCTCGGTGACCACCACGCCCACGTCGTGTTCGGTGTGGTCGACGTGGCTGACCATCGGCACGATGGTGGAGATGGCGCCGCGCTTGGCCGTGCTTGGCGTCATGAAGCATGACAGGAAGCCGTTGCGCGCAAAATCGCCCGAGCCGCCGATGCCGTTGATGATGCTGGTGCCAGCCACGTGGGTGGAGTTGACGTTGCCGTAGATGTCCGCCTCCACCATGCCGTTGAGCGCGATGCAGCCGAGTCGGCGGATCAGCTCGGCGTGGTTGGACATTTCCTGCGGCCGCAGCACGATGCGCTGGCGGTAGTCGTCGATGTGCGCGATGAAGTCGGCCACGCTGGCCGGACTCAGCGACAGCGCGGTGGCCGAGGCGGTGACGATGGTGCCGGCACGGATCAGGTCGAGCATGCCGTCCTGGATCACCTCGGTGAACGCGGTGAGCTGCTCGAAACCGCCGTCGCGCAGGCCGATCAGCACCGCATTGGCGATATTGCCCACGCCGGACTGCAGCGGCAGCAGATGCGGCGGCAGGCGCCCGCGCGCGATCTCGTGGCGGAAAAACTCCACCAGGTGGCCGGCGATGCGCGCGCTGGTGGCATCCGGCGCGGCGAACGGGGTGAGCCGGTCGTGGCCGCGGCTTTCCACCACCGCAACGACCTTGGCCAAATCCACCTGCAGGTAAGGCTCGCCAATGCGATCGCCCGGCGCCACCAGCGGAATCGGCCGGCGGTGCGGCGGCAACGCGGTGCCGTAGTAGATGTCGTGCATGCCGTCCAGGCCAGCCGGCTGGTCGGCGTTGACCTCCAGGATCACCTGGTCGGCAAGGTCCAGCCAGGTCTTGTTGTTGCCGACCGAGGTCGAGGGCAGCAGGCGACCGTCGGGCAGGATGCCGGCGACCTCGATCACCGCCACGTCGAGCTTGCCGAAGAAACCCGACCACGCGTACTGCGCCACGTGGCCGAGATGGATGTCCATGTACTCGATCTCGCCGCGGTTGATGCGCTCGCGCAGCTCCGGGTCGGACTGGTAGGGCAACCGGAAGTCGATGCCGCCGGTGCGCGCCAGCACGCCGTCCAGCTCCGGCGCGGTGGACGCGCCGGTGAGCATGCGGATACCGAAGCGATCGCCGCGCTCGTGCGCCGCGCCGATGCGCGTTGCCAGCGCCCGCGGCACCACCTTGGGATAACCCGCGCCGGTGAAGCCGCTCATGCCCACCGTCATGCCGGGCTGGATATGCGCCGCGGCCTGTTCGGCCGAGGTGATACGCGCCGCCAGCTGCGGGTTGTGGATGCGTGTTTCCATCAAGCGGTCTCGTCAAGGCAACGAAACGCCCATGGTAGCCCCGCGATGGCTGCCGGACTCGCGTCATACGACCTTGGTCGTACTGAATCGCCCCGGGTTCCGTGGAGGCTGATTGGTTCAAGTCGCATACCATCCGCCGGCAAAAAGGCAGCGTCGACAGCGGCAGGACAACGGCTCTGCGGGTGACCGGACTCGACTGACCTGGCGAACAGGCAGGATTACGAGGCGATACCTGGATGGCATGGTACGTGTGCCGGGCACGTTTCGTGATCCACCCGCGCGCTTTCAGAACGGCAAGGATTAGACTGTTCCGGCAAGCTCCGTTTGTGTGGTGATCATCAACGCTAAGGAGACAGTTTTGCAGCCTACCAATGTCGCGAATCCGTCCTATTTCCACAAGGTCGTTGATTGCCAGTGGGCCTGTCCTGCCCACACGCCGGTCCCGGAGTACATCCGGTTGATCGGGCAGGGTCGCTACAGCGATGCCTACATGGTCAACTGGGTCTCCAACGTTTTTCCCGGCATCCTGGGCCGAACCTGTGACCGGCCGTGCGAGCCGGCCTGCCGTCGCGCACGGGTGGAGCAGAGCAATGGCGAGCATCCGGAACCGGTAGCTATCTGCCGGCTCAAACGCGTGGCAGCCGACATGAAAGGCGATGTGTCAAAGCGCCTGCCCAGGCTCGCGCCGCGAAACGGCAAACGGATTGCCTGCATCGGCGCCGGACCGGCCTCCTTGACGGTGGCGCGCGATCTGGCCCCGCTGGGTTACGAAGTCACCGTGTTCGACGGCGAGGTCAAGGCGGGTGGTTTCATCCGCACGCAGATTCCGCGTTTTCGCCTGCCCGAGTCGGTGATCGACGAAGAGACCGGCTACATCCTCGATTTGGGCGTGGTGTTCAAGAGCGGCCAGCGCATCGAATCCATGCGGGCCCTGATGGCGCAGGGCTTTGATGCGGTGTTCGTGGGCTGCGGCGCACCTCGCGGGCGCGACCTCGAGTTGCCAGGACGCCATGAAGCGGCGCAGAACATTCACATCGGCATTGACTGGCTGGCCTCGGTATCGTTTGGTCACATCACCAGCATCGGCAAGCGGGTCATTGTGCTCGGCGGTGGCAATACGGCCATGGATTGCTGCCGTTCGGCGCGGCGTCTGGGTGGCACCGAAGTAAAGGTCATCGTGCGCAGCGGCTTTGATGAAATGAAGGCCTCGCCCTGGGAGAAGGAGGATGCCCGGCACGAGGGCATTCCGATCATCAATTTTCATGCGCCCAAGTCGTTCGAGCACAGTCATGGCCAGCTCACCGGGATGACGTTTGAAGTCGTCAAGGCGGTTTATGACGCGCAAGGTCAACGCAGCCTGGTGCCGACCGGCGAGCCCGACGTGCTGGTCGAGTGCGACGCGGTGCTGATTGCGGTGGGGCAGGAAAACGCCTTTCCATGGATCGAGCGCGAGAGCGGCATCGAGTTTGACAAGTGGAGTTTGCCGAAGCTGGACAAGGACACATTCCAATCCACGGTGCCGAACGTGTTCTTCGGCGGCGATTCGGCTTTCGGCCCGAAGAACATCATCACGGCGGTTGCGCATGGCCATGAGGCTGCCGTCTCGATGGACCTTTTCCTGCATGGCGAGGACATCCGCCAGCGGCCAGATCCGACGACCAACCTGTTGTCGGCCAAAATGGGCATCCACGAATGGAGCTACGACAACGACACGTCCAATGACCACCGCTTCAAGGTGCCATGGGCCAAAGCCGAGATGGCGCTGGCCAACATTCGCGTCGAAGTCGAGCTTGGTTTTGATGCTGCCACCGCCTTCAAGGAGGCCAGCCGCTGTCTGAACTGCGATGTGCAGACGGTGTTCACCGCGCCTGCCTGCATCGAGTGTGATGCCTGTGTGGACATCTGCCCGATGGACTGCATCAGTTTCACGCTCAATGCTGATGAGCCCGATCTGCGCACGCGCCTGAAAGCTCCCGCGCTCAATCAGACCCAGGATCTTTATGTGTCGGGGGCACTCAAGACCGGTCGCGTGATGGTCAAGGACGAGGATGTGTGTCTGCATTGCGGTCTGTGTGCCGAGCGCTGTCCCACCGGCGCGTGGGACATGCAGAAATTCCTGCTGGAACCCGCGCTGGCTGGCGCAAGCTGCCGTGATCGCAAGAAGGACTCGCAGCTACCGGGGGTTGTTGCATGAAACGCATCGAGGCAGTCAACGATTTCGTCATCAAATTCGCCAACGTCAACGGCTCGGGTTCGTCCTCGGCCAATGAGCTGTTTGCCAAGGCCATCCTGCGCATGGGCGTGCCGGTGAGCCCGCGCAATATTTTTCCGAGCAATATTCAGGGCCTGCCGACCTGGTACGAGGCGCGTGTGTGCGAAAAAGGCTACCGGGGCCGGCGTGGCGGCGTGGACATGCTGGTGGCGATGAACCCGCAGACATGGGACGCCGACGTGGCTGAGCTGGAACCGGGCGGTTACCTGTTCTACGACAACACGCGGCCCTTGCCGCCATCGAAATTCCGCACCGACATACACGTGATCGGCATGCCACTGACCGATATCTGCAACGCGGCTTACGCCGACCCGCGTCAGCGTCAGCTGTTCAAGAACATCATTTATGTCGGAGCGTTGTCGGTGCTGCTCGAGGTCGATGCCGAGGCCTTCGAGGTGCTGTTTGCCGCACAGTACAAGGGCAAGGAGAAACTGTTCGACTCCAATATGCGCGCCTTGCACCTGGGCCGCGACTTTGCCAGGGAACATCTGGATGCGCCGCTGGGCATCCGGGTGCGACGCGCCGACATGGTGGGCGAGAAGATCTTTGTCGATGGCAACAGTGCGGCGGCGCTTGGATGTGTGTATGGCGGCGCCACCGTGGCGGCCTGGTACCCGATCACACCGTCGTCATCGGTGGCCGAAGCGTTCCAGAAGTATTGCGCCAGGTACCGGGTCGATCCTGCCACCGGCCAGAACAAATTCGCCATCGTGCAGGCCGAGGACGAGCTCGCGTCGATTGGCATCGTGGTGGGCGCGGGCTGGAATGGGGCGCGCGCCTTCACCGCCACGTCCGGACCCGGCGTGTCGCTGATGACGGAGTTCATCGGGCTGGCGTACTTTGCCGAAATCCCGGTCACCATCATCAACGTGCAACGCGGTGGTCCGTCGACCGGCATGCCTACCCGCACCCAGCAGGCCGACATCCTGTCGTGCGCCTACGCTTCGCATGGCGACACGAAGCACGTGCTCCTGTTCCCCGAAGACCCGCATGAATGTTTCGAGCACGCCGCGGCCGCGCTGGATCTGGCCGACCGGCTGCAAACGCCGGTGTTTGTGATGACCGACCTGGACATCGGCATGAACCAGCGTTTGTGCGAGCCGTTTGAATGGCGCGAGGCACACGAGTACGACCGGGGCAAGGTGATGACCGCCGAGGACCTCGAGGCCGGCAAGGACTTTGGTCGCTACAAGGATGTCGATGGTGACGGCATTGCGTGGCGCACGTTGCCCGGCACGCATCCCACCCGTGGCAGCTATTTCACCCGGGGCACCACGCGCGATGCCTACGCACGCTATTCGGAACGCGGCTCGGACTACGTATACAACGCGCAACGGCTGCTGACTAAGTTCAAAACCGCCGCCGGCCTGGTGCCGCAGCCCGTGCTGCGCGAGGCCGCACGCAAGACGCGGCTGGGCGTCATCTACTTCGGCTCCACCAGCCCGGCGATGTACGAGGCGCTCGATGTGCTGAACGACGCCGGCATCCATCTCGACGCCTTGCGCCTGCGTGCATTTCCGTTTCCGCAGGTGGTCGAGCAGTTTCTGAGCGATCACGACGAGGTGTTTGTGGTCGAACAAAACCGCGATGCGCAGATGCGCAGCCTGCTGGTGAATGAACTGGACGTGGATCCGGCGCGGCTGGTACGGGTGCTGCACTTTGACGGCACGCCCATCACGGCCCGCTTCATCACCCATGCCATCACGCAGCACGTGCATGCCGAGGTGGTCACGCCGCAACGCAAAGTCAGGAATCGCAAACTCCGGGAGCGCAATGCATGACCTACCTCGCCAAACCCCGCCTGCACCACCCTTCGCTCACCGTCAACAAGGTGGGCTACACCCGGCGCGATTACGAGGGGAAAATTTCCACGTTGTGCGCCGGCTGCGGTCACGATTCGATCTCGGCGGCAATCATCCAGGCATGTTGGGAACTCGACATCGAGCCGCACCGCGTGGCCAAGCTCTCGGGCATTGGCTGCAGTTCCAAGACGCCGGATTATTTCCTGGGTGCCTCTCATGGCTTCAATACGGTGCACGGGCGCATGCCGTCAGTACTCACGGGTGCCAATCTGGCCAACCGGGAGCTGCTGTATCTGGGCATCTCGGGCGACGGCGATTCGGCCTCGATTGGCCTGGGCCAGTTCGCCCATGCCATGCGACGGGGCGTGCGCATGGTCTATATCGTGGAAGACAACGGCGTGTACGGGCTGACCAAAGGGCAATTTTCGGCCACGGCCGACCGCGGATCCAAAAGCAAGAAGGGTGCAATCAACAGCGACAGCCCGGTCGACTTGATCGGCATGGCGCTGCAATTGGGGGCCACCTACGTGGCGCGCGGCTTTTCGGGTGACAAGGCGCAGCTGGTGCCGCTCATCAAGGGCGCCATCGGTCATGGCGGCGCGGCGTTCATCGACGTCATCAGCCCCTGCATAGCTTTCAACAACCACGCAGGCAGCACCAAGTGCTACGACTACGTGCGCGAGCACAACGAGGCCGTGAATCGCATCGACGTCATCACGCCGCGCAGCGAAATCACCACTGACTATGCCCCGGGCGACGTCATGGACGTGTTGCAGCACGATGGCCGGATGCTGCGCCTGCGCAAGCTGCACGACGGCTACGACCCGACCAACCGCCTGGCCGCGATGAACCATGTGCAGACGCACCAGGCGCATGGCGAGGTGGTGACGGGGCTGCTCTATGTGGATACGGATGCCAGCGATCTGCATGAAGCGCTCAACACCAGCACTGCACCGCTCAATACGCTGGGCCGGCAGGAACTCTGTCCGGGCGCCCGGGAGCTGGCCAAGCTCAACGCGGCCCTGCACTGCGGCGGTTGATCGGGCAACACCCGGTGAACGACCTTCACTTTCAACTTCCGATTGCCGCCAGCATCGCCTCGGCCGTGGAAACCCGCAGCTCTCCCGGCGCCTCGACCTGCAGCAGGCGCATCACGCCGTCCTCGGCATACAGCGCGAAGCGGCGGCAGCGCAGGCCCATGCCGAAAGCGGTGCCGTCCAGTTCCAGCCCCAAGGCGCGGGTGAAGCTGGCGTTGCCGTCGGCCAACATCAGCAGTTCGGCGGGCACCTGCTGGGATGCCGCCCAGGCCTGCATCACGTAGGCGTCGTTGACGGCCAGGCACATCACTTCGATGCCGCGCCGGTGGAACTCGGCGAGGTGCCGGATGTAGCCGGGCAGATGCCGGTTCGAGCAGGTGGGGGTAAACGCGCCGGGGACGCCGAACAGCAGCACGTTTTTCGCGGCGAACAGCTCGCCGGTGTGGCGCGGCTGCACGTCGCCGCCGGCTACCGCGATGGCCATATCGGGGATCGGACCGCCGGGCTGGATGGTCATGGGCAGGTTGCACTCGGGGCAGGGATGAACGGTTCCATGCTAAATCGCCCGCCGGTCGACTGTCGCCTTGAATCGTCCTCCGCCGCACCTATTTTCCAGCGCAGGCGGTGGTGGCACCGCACCTGAGCCGAGGAGACAGCAGCATGAATCCGAGCCGTCATTCCATCTGGAGCAACGACAACAACCTGTCGGACGATTTCCGGCATGCCTTCAGCCGGTTTTTCGCGGAAGAAGGGGATCAGTCCAACGTGGTGACCAGCCAGTGGGCGCCGCGGGTGGACATTCGCGAGGAGGACAAGCGCTTCGTGATCCTGGCCGATGTGCCGGGCGTCGATCCGGGCGAGATCGAGGTGAGCATGGACAAGAGCATTCTCACCATCAAGGGCGAGCGCAAGGTGGAGAGCGGCGAGTCCAGCGGCAAGCTGACCCGCCAGGAGCGCGTCTACGGCGTGTTCCACCGCCGCTTCGCGCTGCCGGAAAGCGCCGATGCCGATGGCATCAGCGCGCACGGCAGGCACGGCGTGCTGGAGATCGCGATCCCGAAGAAAGCGGAAACCACGCCGCGACGCATCACCATCAACGCCGCCTGAGCGTCCCGCCGTGTGAAAGCCCGGTCCGCAGCGGATAATGCACCGCTGCGGGCCGGTAGCTTGCCCCGGTGCGGATATACGGAACGCCATCGTTCGGGGAGTTTGCGTGGAATTCAAAGATTATTACGACATCCTTGGGGTCAAGCCCGATGCCAGCGAGACGGAGATCAAGGCCGCCTACCGCAAGCTGGCGCGCAAATACCATCCGGACAAGAACAAGGACGCCGGCGCCGAGGAGAAATTCAAGGCCGCCAACGAGGCGCAGGAAGTGCTGATGGACGCCGAGAAGCGGCGCGCCTACGACCAGCTGCGCGCCGGCGGCTATCGGCAGGGCGAGCAGTTCCGGCCACCGCCGGGATGGCACGGCCAGGGCCACGGTTCGGCCGATGCCGGCGACGGCGACTTCAGCGATTTTTTCGAGAGCCTGTTCGGCCGCGGCGCGGCCGGCCAGCGTGGCCAGCCGCGGCCGCGGCGCGGCCACGACGTGCAGGCGCAGGTGCAGATCGACCTGCAGACCGCGTTCGATGGCGGTCGCACGCGGCTGTCGATGCACGATCCGGCCGGTGGCGAGCGCGTGCTGGAGGTGAAGATTCCGGCCGGCATCCAGCCGGGCCAGGTGATCCGCCTCACCGGCCAGGGCCAGAGCGGCGCGGCCGGCGGCGCCAAGGGCGACCTGCTGCTGGAGGTGGGCATCCGCGAAGATGCGCGCTTCCGTCTGGACGGCCGCAACGTGGTGCATGTGTTGCCGATCGCGCCGTGGGAGGCTGCGCTCGGCGCCACCGTATCGGTGCCGACGCTGGCCGGCACGGTGGACCTGCGCATACCGGCCGGCTCGCAGTCGGGACGCAAGCTGCGGCTGAAGGGTCGCGGCATGCCAGGCGCGCATCCGGGCGACCAACTGGTGGAACTGTCGATCCGCGCGCCCGTCGCCGACACGTCTGCCCATCGCGCGGCCTACGAGGCGCTGCGCGACAGCTTCGACGGCTACGATCCGCGTCGCTGACGGCGGCGTCGCCCGCACCATCGTGATGCTGGCGACCAGATCGGGTAGGGAGCCGGAATACTCCGGCCCCCTCCCACACCACCGTACGTGCGGTTCCGCATACGGCGGTTCCTGTCGGCCATGTAGTTCATGCGAACTTCGAAGCCTTGAGCTTGTTTCGTTCG
>JAJYSM010000025.1 GCA_021793575.1 Pseudomonadota bacterium | reverse complement strand
CAGCGTCTCTTTGCGGGCTGCAGCACTCACTCATGCGTATCGCGCTCGGCATCGAATACGACGGCACCGATTTTTCCGGCTGGCAGCGGCTGACATCCGCCGCCAGCGTGCAGGCCGCAGTGGAGCGCGCGCTGACGCAGGTGGCCGCGCATCCGGTCGAGATCAGCTGCGCCGGCCGCACCGATGCCGGCGTGCATGGTCGCTGTCAGGTGGCGCATTTCGACACCGGGGCGCAGCGCGACATGCGCGGCTGGGTGCTGGGCAGCTGCGCCAACCTGCCGCCCAGCGTGGCGGTGCTGTGGGCGCAGCCGGTGGCGGCGGAGTTCCACGCGCGCTATGCGGCGCGCAGCCGGCGCTACCGCTATCACCTGCTCAACCGGCCGGTGCGCGCGGCGCTGGACGCCCGTTACGTCACGTGGGAGCGGCTGCCGCTGGATGCTGGGCGCATGCACGCGGCGGCGCAGGCGCTGCTGGGCGAACACGATTTCAGCGCCTTCCGCGCGCTGTCCTGCCAGGCGGCGCATCCGCGCCGCTCGGTGCTGGCGGTCAGCGTGCGGCGCGAAGGCGCGCAGGTGCTGATCGACATCGAGGCGAACGCGTTTCTGCATCACATGGTGCGCAATATCGTGGGCTCGCTGCTGCCGATCGGTCGCGGCGAGCAGCCGGTGGCGTGGCTGGCCGAGCTGCTGGCCGGTCGCGACCGCCAGCTCGCCGGGCCGACCGCGCCAGCCAGTGGGCTGACCTTCGTGGGGCCGCGTTACCCGGCACACTGGGGCTTGCCGACCGAGGTATGCCAGCGGGAGACGGCTCCGTGACGCGCATCAAGTGCTGCGGCATGACCCGCGCCGAGGATGCACTGCTGGCCGCGCGCCTGGGCGCCGACGCGATCGGCGTGGTGCTTACCGCGCGCAGCCGCCGCCGCGTGTCGCTGGAGCAGGCGCGCAGCATCGTGCGCGCGTTGCCGCCGTTCGTCGGCACGGTGGCGCTGCTGATGGATGACGAGGCGGCGTTCGTGCGCGAGGTGATCGAGCGCGTGCAGCCGTCGCTGCTGCAGTTCCACGGTATCGAGACCGATGACTGGTGCGCGCAGTTCGAGCGGCCGTATCTGAAAGCGATCGCGATGGGCGAGGGCGCTGTCGCGCTGCCGCGGCTGCAGCAGTATCCACAGGCTGCGGGGCTGCTGCTGGACGGCCACGGCCTGGGCGAGCCCGGCGGCAGCGGCCAGGCGTTCGCCTGGTCGCTGATGCCCGCGACGCTGGACCAGCCGCTGATTCTCGCCGGCGGTCTGCATGCCGGCAACGTCGGCACGGCGATCCGCACCGCTCGGCCGTGGGCGGTGGACGTGGCCAGCGGTATCGAGTCGGCGCCCGGGATCAAGGATCCGGCGAAGCTGGCGGCATTCATCCGTGCCGTGCGCGCGGCCGACGCCGCCGGATAGCGCGACGGCCCGCGAGCGCCGCGATAGCATGCAGCATCTCCCTTTGCCGCGCTGACGCCGGAGCAGGCCGCGAGGCTGGGCGAGAAGGTCAGGCGCTATCTGTGAGCGGCGCTGATTTCTCATCCGCCGCCAGCTCGCGCTGCAGCCATGCGGCGAGTGCCGAGGCTCGCGGGTCGCGGCCGCGCTGCGGCGTGGCCAGAATCCAGCGCGCCGGGGTGGGCTGAAAACCCCACGGTGCCAGCAGGCGCCCGGCGGCAAGGTCGTCGGCCACCAGCGGCGCGGGGGCGATGGCGACGCCGAGCCCGGCCAGCGCAGCCTCCAGCAAGTAGTACAGATGCGGAAAGCCCTGGCCGCTGGCAGCGGGCGGGCCCGGCAACCCGGCGGCGCTGGCCCAGTCACGCCACGCCTGCGGCCGCGAGGCGGTATGCAGCACGGCCTCGTCAAGCAGCGCGCGCGCCGGCTGGCCTGCCAGTCTCGCCCAGCCCGCATAGCGTGGACTGAGCACCGGGCCGATCCGCTCCGGCGCCAGCTCCGTCACCTGCCAGTTCGCCGGCCACGGCGGTGCGGCCAGCAGCAGCGCACCGTCGAGTTCGCCCAGCGCGGGCGTCAGCGGATCTTCCTGGGCCGACAGGTGCAGTTGCAGCTCGGGCAGGTCGCGGGCGAGGCGGTCCAGCCGCGGGATCACCCAGCGCGCGAGCAGACTGCCGGAGCAGCCGAGCACGAACGGCGCGCTGCTGCCGCGGCGCAGCCCGGCCCAGCTGTCGCGCAGCTGCCCGAACGCCGCGCTGGTGCCCTCGTGCAGCTGCGTGCCGGCGGCGCTGAGCTGCAGCCCGCGGCCCTGGCGCGTGAACAGCGGGCGGCCTAACGCTTCTTCCAGCAGCCGCAGCTGCCGGCTGATCGCGCCGTGGGTGACGTGCAGCTCGGCGGCCGCAGCGCTCACGCTCTGGCGGCGGGCCACCGCCTCGAAGGCGCGCAGGGCGTTCAGCGGCGGCAGTTCGCGCTCGGTCATGTTTGCGTTTTCCTGACGTATGGCTGCGATCTTATCGTTTTTGAAGCACATGAAATAAGCCTTATCATGGCCTCTGGCCGGCGTGCCCGCGCGTGCCGCAACAGTTTTTCGCACAGGACACCATCCCATGTCTGCCCCGCCAATCCTCCCAGCCCACCCATCCGCGCCGCAGGATTTTCATGCCTGGCCCGATGCGCACGGTCGCTTCGGCGACTTCGGCGGCCAGTACGTGGCCGAGACGCTGATGGCGCCGCTGGCCGAGCTGGCCGCAGCCTATGAGCGGCTGCGTCGCGATCCGGCCTTCATCACCGAGCTCGACCACGACCTCAAGCATTACGTGGGCCGGCCCAGCCCGATCTATCACGCGCAGCGGTTGTCGGCGCTGGTGGGCGGCGCGCGCATCCTGCTCAAGCGAGAGGATCTGAACCACACCGGTGCGCACAAGATCAACAACACCGTGGGCCAGGCGCTGGTCGCCCGGCACATGGGCAAGCCGCGGATCATCGCCGAGACCGGCGCGGGCCAGCACGGCGTGGCCAGCGCCACGGTGGCCGCGCGGCTGGGGTTGAAATGCGTGGTCTACATGGGCTCGACGGACATCGAGCGGCAGAAGATCAACGTCTACCGCATGAAGCTGCTCGGCGCCGAGGTGGTGCCGGTCACCTCCGGCTCGAAGACGCTGAAGGACGCGCTGAACGAGGCGATGCGCGACTGGGTCACCAACGTGGCCGATACGTTCTACATCATCGGCACGGTGGCCGGCCCGCACCCGTACCCGATGATGGTGCGTGATTTCAACGCCGTGGTGGGACGCGAGGCGCGGGCGCAGATGCTCGAGCAGTACGGCCGGCTGCCGGACGCGATCACCGCCTGCGTCGGCGGCGGCTCGAATGCGATCGGGCTGTTCCACGAGTTCCTCAACGATCCGGGCGTGCGCATCGTGGGCGCCGAGGCGGCCGGCCACGGCCTGGCCAGTGGCCAGCATGCGGCTTCGCTGGCCGCTGGCCGGCCGGGCGTGCTGCACGGCAACCGCACCTACGTGCTGTGCGACGACAACGGCCAGATCGCCGAGACGCATTCGATTTCCGCCGGGCTGGACTATCCGGGCGTCGGCCCCGAGCACGCCTTCCTCAAGGACGCCGGTCGCGCCGAATACGTGGGCGTGACTGACGACGAGGCGATGGAGGCGTTCCATCTGCTGGCGCGCTCGGAGGGCATCCTGGCCGCGCTGGAATCCAGCCATGCGGTGGCGCAGGCCATGAAGCTCGCTCGCGAGCTTCCAAAAGATGGGCTCGTGCTTTGCAATTTGTCCGGTCGCGGCGACAAGGACGTGCACACCATTGCCGAGCGCGAGGGAGTGACGGTATGAGCCGCATCGACGCGCGCTTCGCCGCGCTCAAGGCGGCCGGGCGCGCCGGCCTGATTCCGTTCGTCACCGCGGGTGATCCGGCGCCGCAGCACACGGTGGCGCTGATGCATGCGCTGGTCGCGGCCGGTGCCGACCTGATCGAACTGGGCGTGCCGTTTTCCGACCCAATGGCCGATGGCCCGGTGATCCAGCACGCCAGCGAGCGGGCGATCGCCCGCGGCGTCGGGCTGGCCGATGTGCTGGGCTGGGTGGCCGAGTTCCGCAAACGCGACGTCGACACGCCGGTGGTGCTGATGGGTTACCTCAATCCGGTCGAGATCCACGGCTACGCGCGCTTCGCCAACGAGGCGGTGGCGGCCGGTGTCGACGGCGTGCTGCTGGTGGATTGCCCGCTGGAGGAATCGTCCGTGCTGGCGCCCTTGCGTGCGGCCGGACTGCAGCTGATCCGCCTCGCCGCACCCACCACCGCACCGGCGCGTATGGCCCAGCTGTGCGAGTCGGCCGAGGGCTTCCTGTACTATGTGTCGTTCGCCGGCATCACCGGCGCGGCGCATCTGAGCACCACCGATATCGCTGCCCGCGTAGCGGACATCCGGGCGCGGGCGAGGGCGCCGGTGGCAGTCGGCTTCGGGGTACGCGATGCGCAGAGCGCGAAGGCGATTGCCGCGTTTGCCGATGCGGTGGTGATCGGCAGTGCGCTGGTGGAGCGGTTGGAGGGGGCCGGGCAGGCGGACGAGATCGCCGCTCGGGTGCAGGCTTTCCTCACACCGATCCGCGTGGCGCTGGATGCACACTGAAACGGTCCGCTGACCGCTTCAGGTCAGTAACCTGTGAGGTGTGGCGATGAACTGGCTGCAGAAAATCATGAACCCGCGCACGCGTCCGGCGAGCCAGGGCGGCGGCAAAGGCTCGGTGCCCGAAGGGGTGTGGGAAAAATGCGGCGGCTGCGGCACGGTGCTGTACCGGCCCGAGCTCGACCGCAACCTGATGGTCTGCCCCAAGTGCGGCCATCACCATTACATCGAGGCGCGCACGCGGCTCGACGCGCTGCTCGATGAGGGCAGCGCGCAGGAGCTGTGGGCCAGCATGGAGCCCACCGATCCGCTGAAATTCCGCGACTCCAAGAAGTATCGCGACCGCATCCTCGCCACCCAGAAAAAGGTCGGCGAGAAAGATGCCCTGCTGGCGATGAGCGGCACGCTCAAGGGCCGTCCGCTGGTAGCAGTGGCGTTCGAGTTTGCTTACATGGGCGGTTCGATGGGTTCGGTGGTGGGCGAAAAATTCACCCGCGCCGCCGAGCGCGCGCTGGCCGACAAGAGCGCGCTGGTGTGCTTCGCCGCCACCGGCGGTGCGCGCATGCAGGAGGCGCTGTTCTCGCTGATGCAGATGGCCAAGACCTCGGCCGCGCTGGCGCGCCTGCGTGCCGCCGGCGTGCCGTACATCAGCGTGCTGACAAACCCGACCACCGGCGGCGTGTCCGCCAGCCTGGCGATGCTGGGCGACATCAACATCGGCGAGCCGAAGGCGCTGATCGGCTTCGCCGGCCCGCGCGTGATCGAGCAGACCGTGCGCGAGACGCTGCCGGAAGGCTTCCAGCGCTCGGAGTTTCTGCTCGAGCACGGCGCCATCGACCTGATCGTCGATCGCCGCGAGATGCGCGACAAGCTGGCCGACCTGCTGGGCCTTCTCGGCCGGCTGCCGCGCGCGGCCTGATTCCCCGGCACAGCGCTTGTCCACAGGCGCTGTGCAAACGTCTCGGCAAAGCCTGTGGACAAGCCCGACTGGCCGCTTGTCGATCAATCACTTGCTACGGCGTGTCGAAATTTTGAGCAGGGCACGTGCGTTCACGGCCAGGTTTTCCACCGCGGCTGTGCACGACCTGCGGCAAAGCCTGTGGACAAGCAGGCTATCTGTCTGAGCGCACAGGCGCTTGCGACGGCGTGCGCAAGACTTGCGCAGCGTCGTTCACGGCAGCGCCGCGAGCGCTGCAAGCAGCCATAGCGACAAGCCACCGAGCCCGCCGCCGATCACGATGGCCGCGAGCACATCGCTGGGATAGTGCAGCCCGAGGATCACCCGCGAGGCGGCCACCAGCGCGGTGAAGCCCAGCAGCAGCGGCGCGAGTTGCGGATACCAGGCCAGCGCGACGATGCTGAAGCTGGTCGCCTGCAGCGTGTGTCCCGAGGGAAAGCTGAACTCGTCCAGCGGCGGCACGTGCGCGATCACGCCGGGGCAGACGCGAAACGGGCGCGGGCGCCGCGTCCAGCCTTTCAGCCGGCGATACAGCAGCAGCGCAGCCAGCCCGGTGGCGGCCATGTGCGCCGCGGCGGTGAGTCCGCGCACACCGCCGAGCAGCGCCAGCAGGCCCATCAGCGCATACCAGAAGATGCCGTCGCCGAGCCGGCTGATAGCGCCGAAGAACAGCCCCACCGCGCGGCGCGTGCCCCAGCGGTTGGCCGCCACGCAGACGCGGCGATCCAGCGCCAGCCGGGCTGAGAGGCTGAGAAAAAAGTCACCCACCTACTGCGACCGCCGCCAAACGCCCGTGCCGGCGGCGCGCTGCGGGCAAATCCGAGTCATTTGGCTCACCAAACTCCCCGAATTTTCCCGCAACGCACCTTGTCACGCGCGCCCGGCGACGCCCTCGCTACGGCGGTCGAATTTTTTTCAGCCTCTGAGCCGGCACTCAGCTCAGGCGTGGGCAGCGGTGAGTGCATGCTCATGCGGGTGCTCCTCGGTCAACTCGCGCAGCAGGGTCTCGAAATCGCGGATCACCGCCTCCGGCGACAGCTCCGCGACACTGGCATGGGCCGCGCGGCCCATATGGCGGATCAGCCCCGGGTTGCTCGCCAGCTTCACCGCCGCGTCGATGAAAGCCTGCGCGTGGCCCGACGGGACGCAGTAGCCGTTGACGCCGCTGCGCACATATTCGCGTGCGGCACCTTCCGCATAGGCCACTACCGGCAGGCCGGCCGCCAGCGCTTCCAGGATCACGTTGCCGAAGGTTTCGCTGAGGCTGGGGAAGGGAAACAGATCGGCGCTGGCGATATGCCGCGCCAGCGCCTGCTCGCGCTGCACGCCGGCAAAGATGAAGTCCGGATGCGCCGCCGCCAGTGCGGCGCGTGCGGGGCCATCGCCCACCCACACGTAGCGTGCGTTCGGCACACGCTGCCGGATCGCGCGAAACGCCCGCACCGCCAGCTCGAGATTCTTCTCCGGCGCGATGCGCCCCACGTACAGCACCACCGGCGTGCCGGCATCGACGCCCCAGCGGGTGCGCAGGCCATCGTCGCGCTGCGCCGGATGAAACAGCCGGGTGTCCACCGCGCGCCGCAGCAGGCGTGGCCGGCCGATGCCCAGCGCCAGCAGCTCCTGCGCCAGCGCCGCGGTCGGCACCAGCGTGGCAGCCGCCTGTCGATGGAAGCGGCGCAGATAGCTGCGCACCAGCGGCGCCAACACAGCGACGCCGTAGTGCTGCGCATAGCTGTCGAAGCGGGTGTGGAATCCGCTGCTGAGCGGAATGCCCAGCCGGGCGGCGGCGCGCATGGCCGACCAGCCGAGCGGGCCTTCGGTGGCGACATATACCGCGTCGGGTCGCTGCCGCTGCCAGCGCTGCAGCAGCGCGCGGCCTGCGGGCAGACCGAAGCGCAGGTCTGGATAGCGGGGCAGGGCGCCGCCGCGCACGCTGAGCACGTCGATGCCCGGCTCATCCACGCGCTGCTGCTGCTGGCGTGGGCGGATCAGATCGACCTGGTGGCCGCGCTGGGCCAGTCCGGCAGCGAGGCTGTGCACAGTGAGTGCCACGCCGTTGATTTCCGGTGGGTAGGTTTCGCTGACGATGCCGATGCGCATGACGATACCCGTACTGGCTTGGCGCAAGCCTGGGCGGTAGGCGTTGCGCCGGCGTGGCGATCGGATGACGCCGCGGTGACGAGGACTGCGGGTCGAGCGGAGCGGGTCAGTGGCCGAAGTACACCGACACGCCCAGGTTGGCCTGCCATGGAGACGCGCTGCCGCTCAGACGACGATCGAAACCGAGGTCGAACTGCCAGCGCGGCGTCACCAGCCACGCCAGCCCCGCGCCGGCGAGGCTGCCGTGGCCGCGGCCGGGCAGCTGCAGCAGCACCGTCTCGGCGTAGACCATCAGGCTCTTGCTGCAGCTGTAGCTGTCGCTGAGCGCCAGCGTGCGGCTGTCCCGGCCGCCGCTGCGCACGTCTTCGAGATAGACACCCAGCGAGTGGCGCCGGCCTGCCTGCAGGTTGAACTGCGCCCCGAGCAGGTATTGCCGCCGGTTGTTGCGGAAGTCGGGCGCACCGTCGGTGAACTCCACGCTGCCCAGCAGCCCCCAGCTGAAGGCCGCATGCGAGGAGGGCAACGCCAGCTTGAGCGCCAGATGGGTGTCGCCGCGGCCGTGGCTGCGGTAGTCGAGCCCGGCGCCAGTCTGATGCAGGTAGTTGTAAAGCAAGCCGCCCAGCTGCAGCTCCAGCGGGCCACCGAGGCCGAGCCGCAGCAGGCTGTCGGCGCTATACAGCGAACTGCTGATGCCGTCCTGCCGGTCGCGGCTCCAGTCGGCCAGGCCCTGTTCAAGGGTGACCTCACCGGCGCCCAGCACCACTGGCGTGAAGCCGTAGCCCGGACGATCGTAGCCGGGGTTGTCGGCGCGGGCCGGCAGCGCCACCCCGAGCCAGCCTGAGGCGAGCAGCGCGAGGCGGACCAGCGCTGTGCGCAGCGGTCGCTGCGGTGTGCTGCCCGGGTTCGTGCCCCGGTATCGGCTAAAATCCATGACTTCGCTTTGCATTCATCGAAAACTCCATGACCGTTCGCACCCGCTTCGCTCCCAGCCCCACCGGTTTTCTGCATATCGGCGGCGCCCGCACCGCGTTGTACTGCTGGCTGGAGTCGCGCCGCCGCGGCGGCGGGTTCGTGCTGCGCATCGAGGATACCGACCGCGAGCGCTCGACGGACGCGGCGGTGCAGGCGATCCTCGATGCGATGCAGTGGCTCGGCCTGAATCACGACGAGGGTCCGTTCTACCAGACCGAGCGACTGCCGCGATACCTGCAGGTTGCGCAGGAGCTGGTGGCGGCCGGCAAGGCCTACTACGCCTACGAGAGCAAGCAGGAGATCGAGGCGATGCGCGATGCCGCCATGGCCAAGGGCGAGAAGCCGCGTTACAACGGCTACTACCGCGATCGCCACGAGCCGCTGCGCGACGATCCGAACCGGGTGATCCGCTTCCGCAACCCGAGCGAAGGCTCGGTGGTATTCGACGACAAGGTGAAGGGCCGCGTCGAGTGGGCCAATGCCGAGCTGGACGACCTGGTGATCTTCCGCTCCGACGGCTGGCCCACCTACAACTTCGCGGTGGTGGTCGACGACATCGACATGGGCATCACCGAGGTGATCCGCGGCGACGACCACGTCAACAACACGCCGCGGCAGATCAACATCTATCACGCGCTGGGGGCGCAGGTGCCGGAGTTTGCGCACCTGCCGATGATCCTCGACAAGGAGGGCAAGAAACTCTCCAAGCGCACCAGCGCGGTCAGCGTGATGGACTATCGCAACGACGGCTTCCTGCCGCACGCGCTGCTCAATTACCTGGTACGGCTGGGCTGGTCGCACGGTGATCAGGAAATCTTCTCGCGCGAGGAAATGATCGCGCTGTTCGACATCGCCGACGTCAACAAGGCGGCCTCGCGCTTCGATCTCGAAAAGCTGGCGTGGATCAACCAGCATTACCTGAAGACCGACGATCCGCAGACGCTGGCGGCGGAATTCGCCTGGCACCTGGCGCGCGCCGGGATCGACAGCGCGAAGGGGCCGGCGCCGGCAGATGTGATCGTGGCGCTGCGCGATCGCGTGCACACGCTCAGCGAAATGGCCGACAAGGCGCGCGTCTGGTATGCGCCGATCGCCACGTGGGACGAACAGGCGGTGGCCAAGCATCTCCGCAACGACAGCGCGATGGCGGTGCTGCAGGCGGCCGGCCCGCTGCTGGCCGCTTGCGCCTGGCGGCCCGAGTCGATCCATCAGGTGATCGAGCAGCTCGCCGCCACGCTGGCGCTGGGGATGGGCAAGATCGCCCAGCCGCTGCGGGTGGCGATGACCGGCACCCAGGTGTCGCCGTCGATCGATCAGACAATCTATCTGGCCGGCCGCGCCGAGGCGCTCAAGCGCATCGACGCGGCGCTGGTGCGGGCGCGCGCCTAGCCGATGCGCATGCCGCACGCGCACTGCCGACGCCGTCATGGATGAGCTGCTGGCCCGCGCCACCCGCGGCGTGGACTTGGGCGCGCCAGGCGCGTTCGGACACATCTTTTTCAACCTGTTGAATATGCTGCCGTGGGCTGCCATGTTCTGGTGGAGCCTGCTGTTTGTCGCCGTGGGCGCGCTGCTTGGCTGGTGGCGTGGCCGGCTGCGCGAAGGAATCATCTGGGCGGCCGCGCTGGGGCCGCTGGGCTGGCTGGTGATCCTGGCCAGACCGCGCCGGCTTCCGCGCATGCCACCGCCACCGCTGCCGCGCTGATACCAGACCCGGTCGCACCGGCGGCGGCGTACCATCATCAACCACGAGGTGAATTGCTTGAGCCACGACGCCGACAGCTCGCACGCGCATCCCCCGCATCATCACGACGCGAAGGGTTTCGTGCGCGCGGTGGAGCACGCCAGCGCGGAGCGCGGCCTGCGCCTGACGCCGCTGCGCAAGGAGGTGCTGGAGCTGGTCGCGGCCGCGCGCAAGCCGGTCAAGGCCTACGACCTGCTGGATCTGCTGCGCGAGAAGCACGGCAATGCGGCGCCGCCGACGGTCTACCGTGCGCTCGACTTTCTGCTTGAGCACGGCTTCATCCACAAGCTGGAATCGATCAACGCGTTCGTCTCCTGCCACCATCCGGCGCAGGCGCATCAGGTGCCGTTCCTGATCTGCGATACCTGCTCCAGCGCGCAGGAAGTCTGCGACGAACGCGTGGCCGAGCTGATCGAGGCGCAGGCCAGGGCACTGGGCTTCCGGCCGCAGGCGCAGACGCTGGAAGTGCATGGCATCTGCAAGCACTGCCGCAAGGCCTGAGCGCGCGTTCGCCCCGCGCCAGGTGATGATCGTTGCTTGCATCCCCTGCGCCGCGTGCCAGCACCAACTGCAGTAGCGGGCAGGGCGGGCGTGAATGTCAGACCATGGCAATTCATTTTGTTATAAAGTAACATTCACGCCAGCAACCGAAATCGTCACGTCTGGCGATGCCTGGTCGATTCGATGAACCCCGAGCAGCCGAAGAAAACCCGTTGGTGGCATGTTGCCGATCGCGTCGGCGCCACCGCATCGTTTCTGTGCGCCATTCATTGTGCGCTGCTGCCGTTCGTGCTGGCATTGCTGCCATTCGTCGGGCTGGGGTTTCTCGCCGATCACGGCTTTGAACGCGGCTTTGTGCTGTTCGCCTGCGCACTGGCGCTGTTTGCCCTGATCCGCGGCTATCGCCGTCATCAGGGGCCGTTGCCGCTGCTGCTAGCGGCGCCGGGGCTGGCTCTGCTGCTGCTCGGGGTGACTTATGCCGAGGGCTATTCGATCATCCTGCACAGCGTGCTGGTGACGTGCGGTGGCCTGCTGGTGGCCTCGGCACATTTCGTCAATCTGCGCACCGATCGCCGCTTCGGCCATACGCATGTCCATTCTCACGTGCATGGCGCGCAGGATGCGCAAGGCGCGCATTGAAGCGCGACTCATTCGGACGAGTGATGGCGTTCCACGCCACGGTCGACGCCACGGTCGACTATCGCGCGCTGCTCGCGCGCTGTTATCATGACCGACCATTCATGCAAAAAATCAAGGAGTTCCCATGGGTAAGGGCGATCGCAAGACCCGTCGCGGCAAGACTTATCGCGGCAGCTACGGCAATACCCGTGCGCATGCCGCTGCGCCAGCGGTGGCGGGTGCCAAGCCGACCGTGACCAAGCCGGCCGCAGTGGCCGCCAAAAAGGCCGCGCCGAAGAAGAAATCGGCCTGAGCCAGTTGGCAACGCGCACAAGACCCCCGCCTCGGCGGGGGTTTTTGTTAGTGCGCCAGGCGCAGGCCGTCCGTCAGCGCGCCCGATTCTACCTGAATGCTCACGCTGGCCGCGCGCGATGCGGTTTGCCAGTGCCATCCTAGCTGTATACAATCGTCATATCGTATTAACGCGTTAATACATCATGAAGCGTCGATCACTTGATCCCGAGACACCCGCCGAATCAGCTGAGCTGAGCCTGTACCAGGCGCTGCTGTCGATGAAGAGCGCCGAGGAAATGGGCGCTTTCCTCGGCGACCTGTGCACGCCGGCCGAGCTTGAGGTGCTGGTGGATCGCTGGCGGGTGGTGCCGTATCTGCTGGAAGGCCTGGCCTACCGCGAAATCCATGAGCGTACGGCGGTCAGCATCACCACCATCGGGCGCGTGGCGCGTTATCTCAATCAGGGCAATGGTGGCTACCTGGCGGCCGCCGCCCGCGCGGCACGCCGCAAATCGTCCGCAACCCGAAAGGCCCTGGCATGAAAGAGCGTGACCGTTTGCGCATCGCGATGCAGAAATCCGGCCGGCTGACCGAGCCCGCGCTGGAGCTGCTGAACCGCTGCGGCCTGAGTTTCCGGCAAAGCCGCGACAAGCTGTTCTGTTTCGGCGAGGGCGAGCCGGTCGATCTGCTGCTGGTGCGCGACGACGACATCCCCGGCCTGATCGCGCAGGGCGTCTGCGATCTCGGCATCGTGGGGCGCAACGTGCTCGACGAATTCCGGCTCACCGCCGGGCGCGACGCCGCGCCCCTGCACGAGTGGCGTCCGCTGGGCTTCGGCCGCTGCCGGCTGTCGATCGCCGTGCCGCAGGAGTTCGACTATCAGCGCCCGCAGCAGCTCGACGGGCTGCGCATCGCCACCTCGTATCCCGGCCTGCTCGGCGAGTGGCTGCGCACCCAGGCGGTGGCTGCGGCGGTGGTCACGCTGGCCGGTTCGGTGGAGATCGCGCCGAAGCTGGGCACCGCCGACGCGATCTGCGACCTGGTGCAGAGCGGCGGCACGCTGGTGGCCAACCAGCTGCGCGAAACCGCGGTGCTGCTGGAGAGCGAGGCGGTGCTGGCCGGCCCGCTGACGTTGCCGGCCGACGAGCGCGGCGACCTGATCGAACTGCTGCTGAAGCGGCTGGACGGCGTGATCCAGGTGCGCGAATCGCGCCTGCTGCTGCTGCAGACCTCGCGCCAGCATCTTGAGGCGGTAACGCGGCTGTTGCCCGGCGGGCCGCAGCCCACCCTGCTGCCGGTGGCCGGTCAGCCGGATCAGCTGATGCTGCAGGCGCTGTGTGCGGGCGAGGTGAGCTGGCGCCAGCTGGAGGAAATCAAGAAGGCCGGCGCGCGCGAGATGTTCGTGCTGCCGGTGGAAAAGATGCTCGCCTGAGCGGCCATGCGAAAAGGATCGAAGCGATGAAGCGGCTCGACTGGAACACCCTCGACGAAGCGGCCCGGCGCGATGCGCTGGCGCGCCCGACGCAGGCGCGTGCGCAGGAACTGCAGCAAGGCGTGGCGCAGATCGTCGCCCAGGTGCGCGCGCAGGGCGACCAGGCCCTGCGTGATCTCAGCGCCAAGTACGACCGCTGCGCGCTCGACGCCATCGAAGTCAGCGAGGCCGAATTTGCCGCGGCCGAAACGGCACTCGCCCCGGCGCTGAAGGCAGCCATCCAGGAGGCGGCCGGGCGCATCGAGATTTACCATCGCGCGGCCGCGCCGCAGCCGGTGGGCGTGGACACCGCACCCGGCGTGCGGGTGGAGCGCCTGCTGCGGCCGATCACCCGCGTGGGCCTTTACGTGCCGGCCGGCAGCGCGCCGCTGCCTTCCACCGCGCTGATGCTGGGTGTGCCGGCGAAGATCGCCGGCTGCCGCGAGGTAGTGCTGTGCTCGCCGGCCCGCGCCGACGGCAGTTGCGACGAGGCCGTGCTGTATGCCTCGCGTGTCACCGGCGTGCATCGCGTGTTCAAGCTCGGCGGCGCGCAGGCGATCGCCGCGATGGCCTACGGCACCGACAGCGTGCCCCGATGCGACAAACTGTTCGGCCCGGGCAATGCCTGGGTCACCGAGGCCAAGCTGCAGGTGTCGGGCGATCCGGAAGGCGCTGCCATCGACATGCCGGCCGGGCCGTCCGAGGTGCTGGTGATTGCCGACGCCGACGCCAACGCCGCCTTCGTCGCGGCGGACCTGCTGTCGCAGGCAGAGCACGGGCCGGATTCGCAGGTGATCCTGCTGAGTCCGTCGGCCGCGCTGCTCGATCGCGTCGCCGACGAGGTCGCCCGCCAGTGCGCCACGCTGCCGCGCAGCGGGATCGCCGGCAAGGCGCTGGCGCAGAGCCGATTGATCCAGGTCGACTCGCTGGCGCAGGCGGTGGCGGTGAGCAACCGCTATGCGCCGGAGCACCTGATCCTGCAGGTGGCGGCGCCGCGCGAGCTGCTCGACGGCATCGAGAGCGCAGGCTCGATCTTCCTCGGCCCGTGGACGCCCGAGTCGGTGGGCGACTACTGCAGCGGCTCCAATCACGTGCTACCCACCTACGGCTACGCACGCAGCTACAGCGGCGTGTCGGTGGCCAGTTACCAAAAGCAGATCAGCGTGCAGGAAGTGAGCGCCGACGGCCTGCGCGCGATCGGTCCGTGCACAATCACCCTGGCCGCCGCCGAGCAGCTGGAGGCGCACCGCCGCGCCGTGTCGATGCGGCTCGAAGCTCTCGGCGTGACGGAGGCCGGCTCATGAGCGTGCTCGAACTCGCGCGGCCGGAGATCCGCGCCATGCAGCCGTATTCTTCCGCGCGGATGGAAGCCAGCGGCGGCCAGGTGCTGCTCAACGCGAACGAGTCCGCGTGGGCGCCCACCGGCGACGACGGGCTGGGTTGCAACCGCTACCCGGAGCCGCAGCCGGCCGCGCTGGTCGACACGCTGGCGGCGCTTTACGGCGTGCGCCGCGAGCAGCTGCTGGTCGGCCGCGGCAGCGACGAGGCGATCGACCTGCTGGTGCGCGCGTTCTGTCGCGCTGGCGCGGATGCGATCCTGATTCAGCCGCCGACCTTCGGCATGTATGCGGTGTGCGCCCGCGTCCAGGACGCCGACGTGATCGAGGTGGCGCTGGCCGACGATTTCACGCTGGACGTGGATGCCGTGCTGGCGGCGGTGACGCCCGCAGTGAAGCTAGTTTTCGTCTGTACGCCGAACAATCCCAGCGGCCAGCGCGTGCCGCGCACGAGCATCGAGCGGCTGCTGCAGGCGCTGGCCGGCCGCGCCCTGCTGGTGGTGGACGAGGCCTACGTGGAGTTTGCCGACGAGGGCAGCGTGGTGGATCTGCTCGATCGGTACGAGCATCTGGCCGTGCTACGCACGCTGTCCAAGGCGTGGGCGCTGGCCGGCGCGCGCATCGGCTGCCTGCTGGCGCACGCCGAGGTGATCACGCTGCTGCGGCGGATCATGCCGCCGTACCCGCTGCCGCTGCCCTGCGTGGCGGCGGCGCTGGCCGCGTTTTCGGCGACGGGGCAGGACGAGGCGCGCCGGCATATCGCCAGCGTGCGTGCGCAGCGCGAGCGGATGCGCGCGGCGCTCTCGGCGCTGCCCGGCGTGTGCGCGGTGCTGCCATCGCAGGCGAACTTCCTGGCGGTGCGCTTCCAGCATGCCGGCGCGGTGCAGCAGAAACTGCTCGCGGCCGGCATCGTGGTGCGCGACGTGCGCCGCTACCCGAACCTGGCCGATGCGCTGCGCATCACCATCGGTACGCCGCAGGAGAACGCCCGCGTGCTTGCCGTATTGCAGGAGCCCAGTCCATGAGCCGCAAGATCCTGTTCGTCGATCGCGATGGCTGCCTGATCGAGGAGCCGGCCGACCAGCAGATCGACAGCTACGAAAAGCTGGCGCTGCTGCCGGGCGTGATCGGCGCATTGCAGCGCTTCGTCGACGCCGGCTACGAGCTGGTGCTGGTGAGCAACCAGGACGGTCTGGGCACCGTGAGTTTTCCACAGACGCATTTTGATGGCCCGCACGACCTGCTGCTGCGCATTCTCGCCTCGCAGGGCATTCGCTTCCGCGAGCAGCTGATCGACCGCAGCTTTGCGCACGAGCAGCGCGATACGCGTAAGCCGGGCACCGGCATGCTGCGCCACTATCTCGCCGACGACAGCTGGAGCCGTGCCAACTCGGCGATGGTCGGCGACCGCGAGACTGACCTGCAGTTCGCCGCCAACCTTGGCGTGCGCGGTCTGCGCGTCGGCCCGCAAGGTCTCGACTGGAACGCGCTGGCGCATCTGCTGCTGGATGCGCCGCGCATCGCAACGGTTGATCGCAACACCAAGGAAACCCGCATCACGGTGAGTGTCGATCTGGATCGCGTCGCCGAGCCGAAGGCGCACACCGGGCTGGGCTTCTTCGACCACATGCTGGAGCAGATCGGCAAGCACGGCGGCTTTGCGCTGGAGCTGCAGTGCGACGGTGACACCCAGATCGACGAGCACCACACCATCGAGGACTGCGCGCTGGCGCTGGGTCAGGCGCTGAAGCAGGCGCTGGGCGACAAGCGCGGCATCGGCCGCTATGGCTTCACGCTGCCGATGGACGAGTCGCAGGCCAGCGCCGCGCTGGATCTGTCCGGGCGTCCGTACTTCGTGTTCGAGGGCAGCTTTCCGCGCGAGCGCGTGGGCGACGTGCCGACCGAGCTGGTGCCGCACTTCTTCCGCTCGCTGTGCGAGACGCTGGGCGCCAACCTGCACCTGAGCGTGCGCGGCGACAACGCCCACCACATGGTCGAGGCCTGCTTCAAGGTCGTCGCGCGCACGCTGCGCCAGGCGCTGCGGCGCGAAGGCAGCGAGCTGCCCAGCACCAAGGGGACGCTGTAGTGAGCGTGGTCCTGGTCGATGCCGGCGGCACCAACATTGGCTCGGTGCGCTACGCGCTGCAGCGGCTAGGCGTGGATGCAGCACTCACCGCGGATGCGGCCGCGATACGCGCCGCCGACAAGGTGATCCTGCCGGGCGTGGGCGCGGCGGCGCCCGGCATGGCGCGGCTGCGCGAACTGGGGCTGGTAGAGCTGCTGCGTTCGCTCACCCAGCCGGTGCTCGGCGTGTGCCTGGGCATGCAGCTGCTGTGCGCGCACTCGGAGGAGGGCAGCACCGAGTGCCTCGGGCTGATTGCTGCGCCGGTGCGCCGCTTCGTCGAGACCGCCGAGCGGCGCGTGCCGCACATGGGCTGGAACACGATGGTCGCGCGCCAGCCGCACCCGCTGCTGGCGGGGCTGGGCGACGCCGATCAGGCCTACTTCGTGCACAGCTATGCGGTGGCGGTCGGTGAGTACACGCTGGCCACGGCCGATTACGGCGGTGAGTTTTCGGCGGTGATTGCGCGCGACAATTTCCACGGCATGCAATTTCATCCCGAGCGCTCGGCGGCGGTCGGTGCCCGGCTGCTGAGGAATTTTCTCGACTTATGAGCTTTGCGATCATTCCCGCGATTGATCTGCGTGGCGGCCGCGTGGTGCGCCTGCGCCAGGGCGACTACGCGCAGCAGACTACTTACGAGGCGCTCCCGCTGGCGCTGGCGCAAGGCTATGCCGATGCCGGTGCCGCGTGGCTGCATTTGGTGGATCTGGACGGCGCCCGCTCGGGCAGCCTCGACAACCTCAAGGTGATCGAGGCGATCGCCGCCAACGGCATGGCGATCCAGGCCGGCGGCGGCGTGCGCGGCGAGCAGGATCTGCAGCGCCTGTTCGATGCCGGCGTGCGGCGCGTGGTGCTGGGCAGCGTGGCGATCCGCGAACCCGACGTGGTGGCCGGCTGGCTGGCCAGCCACGGCGCCGAGCGACTCACGCTGGCGCTGGACACGCGCCGCGTCGGCGATCGCTGGATGCTGCCCAGCGCCGGCTGGACCGAAGTCGAGGCGCGCACGCTGGACGAACTGGCGCCGTGGTACGCCGCGCGCGGTGCGCGCCATCTGCTGTGCACCGACATCGAGCGCGACGGCATGCTGGCCGGTTTCAATCTCGATCTCTACCGTCACCTCGCCGACAGCGTGCCGCAGCTGGCGCTGCAGGCCTCCGGCGGCGTGCGATCGCTGGACGATATCCGCGCGGCGCGCGAGGCGGGAGCCGCGGCGGTGATCCTGGGGCGCGCCCTGCTCGAAGGCCGCTTCACGCTGAAGGAGGCGCTGACATGCTGAGCCGCCGCATCATTCCCTGTCTCGACGTGCGCGACGGCAAGGTCGTCAAGGGCGTGCGCTTTCGCGATCACGTGGTGATGGGCGAGATCGTCGAGCTGGCGCTGCGCTATCGCGACGAGGGCGCCGACGAGCTGGTGTTTTACGACATCACGGCGAGCCCCGAGGCGCGCAGCGTGGATCGCCAGTGGGTGGAACGGGTGGCGCGGGTGCTCGACATTCCCTTCTGCGTGGCCGGCGGCATCCGCTCGGTGGACGACGCCCGCGCGGTGCTGCACGCCGGCGCGGACAAGATTTCGGTGAACTCGCCCGCGCTGGAACGCCCCGAACTGATCGACCAGCTGGCCGCCGCGTTCGGCGTGCAGTGCGTGGTGGTGGGCATCGACTCGCTGCGCGATGGCGACGGCGCGTGGCGCGTGCGCCAGTACTCCGGCGACCCGGGGAAGACCCGGGCGCTGGCGCGCGGCACACTGGACTGGATGATCGAAGTGCAGCAACGCGGCGCTGGCGAGATCGTGCTCAACTGCATGGGCAGCGACGGCGTGCGTGCGGGCTACGATCTTGAGCAGCTGTCAGTGGCCCGCGCGGTCTGCCGGGTGCCGCTGATCGCCTCCGGCGGCGCCGGTGCGCCGGAACATTTCCGCGACGCCTTCAACGCGGCGGACATGGACGGCGCACTCGCCGCCAGCGTGTTTCATTCCCGCGCCATCGCCATTCCCGAGCTGAAGCGCTACCTGCGCGGGCAGGGCGTGGCGGTGCGCCTGTGAGCCTGAAGGAGAAGCGGCGATGAGCCCATCCCATACCGACACCCGTACGCTCGACTGGGCCAAGGGCGACGGCCTGCTGCCGGCCATCGTGCAGCACTGGCAGAGCGGCGAAGTGCTGATGCTGGGCTACATGAATGCCGCGGCGCTGGCGCAGACGCAGGCCAGCGGACAGGTCACCTTCTACAGCCGCAGCAAGCAGCGCCTGTGGACCAAGGGCGAAAGCTCGGGCCACGTGTTGACGCTGAAGTCGATCCGCATCGACTGCGACGCCGACACCCTGCTGCTGCAGGCCGATCCGCATGGCCCGACCTGCCACCGGGGCAGCTCCAGCTGCTTCGGCGAACGCGCCGAGGTGCGCCCGCCGCTGGGCTTTCTCGCCGAGCTCGATGCGCTGGTGGCGGCGCGCCACGCCGAACTGCCTGCGGGCAGTTACGCCACGAGTCTGTTTGAGGGCGGCATGCGGCGGATAGCGCAGAAAGTGGGCGAGGAGGGCGTCGAGACCGCGCTGGCCGCGGTGGTGCAGGACGACGCCGAGCTGCTCGGCGAAGCCGCCGATCTGATGTTCCATCTCACCGTGCTGCTGCGCGCGCGCGGCCTGTCGCTGGCCGATGTTGCTGCGCGGCTGGCTGCGCGGCATCAGGCTCGCCGAGAGGCGTGAGCGATAGCTATGGCGTCTGCGCCGCGCTGCTGCTGGTGGCCGGCGTGGCGGCGCTGAACGGCAGCGTCGGTCCCGCTTGGAAACCCTTGCGCCAGCGCGCCAGCTGCTCGCTGATGCCGCTGCCGATGGCGATCTGCGGCTGCGACGGCGTGAGGCCGTCGCGCTTTTCCCAGCCGGCGATTTCGCGGCGCGCCTGCTGGAACGCCGTCACGAAATCCGCGCTGTGGTTCAGGCCATCGACCAGCCAGGCCCTGCCGAAATAGGTGATGTCCGAATCGTTGCCGCAGCCGAACGAGCTGCGGTCGCTGCGGGCGGCGGTCAGCACCAGCGTGCCGGGCCCTTGCAGCGGCGGGATGAAGCCGCCCGAATAGCAGGCATTGACCACCACCACCTTCCATGGGAACCGGTGCTCGGCGAGGATGCCGGCCAGATCCGCCGCGCCGAGCTGGTCCAGCGGCAGCGGATCCATGTCGACCAGCAGGTCGTGCGCCTCGTCGCCGTGGCTGGTGACGTACAGCATCAAGATGTCCTGCTCCGGATGCATCAGCTTGGCCAGCCCGTCCAGCGCCAGTTCCAGATTGCTCCAGCTGGCCAGCGGGTGCGTGCCGAGGCTGGCCGGATTGTTTTCCAGCACCAGCGTGTGCGCGGTAGCGCCGAAGCGCTGCGCAAACAGCCGCGCGGCGTATTCCGCCTCGTTGCGGAACACGTCCTCGGAGCCGTCGCCGGCAAAGGTCACCAAGTAAAGGTTGGGCCTGTCGGCGACACGCGGCGTCAGTGCAGCCAGCGCCCGGCGGACCATGCGCGGCTGCGCGTACAGCACCTGCTCCGGCGAGGGCGCGTTGTTTGGCCAATCGTCGGCAGGCTTGTCGTTCGCGCTGCCGGCATCACTGGCCGGCTCGCTGCTGGCCGCTGGCGCGGACGCGTTGATCGCGTTCGCCAGCGGTGGCCGGGGCGCGTGGCCCGGCAGCCACAGCATCAGCAGCGCGCCGGCGGCGAAGGCGAGCAGGACGGTGAGGATGCTGCGCATGGTTCGCGTATCGTGCAGCGTCGTCAGAAACGGATCGCGTCGAAATCGCGATACACGGGATGCGCTGGCGCTGACGGCACTGCCAGTGGCGGACGCAGCAGCCAGCCGGTCTGCATGCCGGCGGCGCGCGCGGCATCCAGCTCCTCGACGATGTCGGAGAGAAACAGGATGTGCGCGGGCTGCTCGCCGACTGCCTCGGCAATGCGCCGATAGGATTCGGACTCGCGCTTGGGGCCGGTTTCGGTGTCGAAATAGCCGGCGAACAGCGGGGTCAGATCGCCCGCCTCGCTGTAGCGGAAGAACAGCTGCTGCGCGGGCACCGAGCCGGAGGAATAGACGTACAGCCGCAGTCCGTCGGCGCGCCAGTCGCGCAGTCGTGCCGCGACTTCCGGATAGACGTGGGCGCGGTAGTCGCCGGCCGCGTAGCCATCCTTCCAGATCATGCCCTGCAGCGCCTTCAGCGCCGTGGACTTGCGATCCTGGTCGCTCCATTGCAGCAGCAGTTCGATGATCTCCTGGCGCTCCGCCTCGACCAGCCCCGCCTCCCGCGCCGCCTCGTGCAGCCAGTGCTGCACCTCGGGCGTGTCGCCATGCGTTTCGATGAAGGCTGGCAGCTGCTTGCGCGCATGCGGAAACAGCACGTCGCGCACAAAGCTGATCGAGCTGGTGGTGCCTTCGATGTCGGTGACGATGGCGCGGATTTCGGTCATGGGATTGTCGGGGAAGGAAAAACAGGCACCAGCATAAGCGAAGCGTGGGTGACGCCGCGTTGACGGTTGGCCTGGAGAGTCGATCAACCCCGCCTTGCTGATGGCTGCATGCGCGGAAAATTCTGCGCGATCTCGTCGCCGGTGAACTGCGCGACCCAGCCCTCCTTGCTGGTGAACAGCCGGATCGCCACGAAATACGGCGATTCGCTCATGTCGAACCAGTGCCGGGTGCCGCCGGGCACGCCGATCAGGTCGCCCTGTTCGCACAGGAGGTCGTACACTTTGTGGTCGATGTGCAGGGTGAACTGGCCGGAGCCGGCGACGAAGAAACGCACTTCGTCCTCGCTGTGCGTGTGTTCGCTGAGAAATTTCTGGCGCAGCACCGCGCGCTCCGGATGCTCCGGTGTGAGGCTGACAACATCGACTGTCTGATAGCCTTGCTCTGCCATCAGCCGGTCGATGTCGTCGCGATAGGCGGCAATCACCTCATCCGGACTGGCGCCGGGAGCGATCGGCTGGATCGCTTCCCACTGCTCGAAGCGAATGCCGGCGTGCCCAAGTACCCGCGCGATGTCGGTATGGTGGTGATGCACGTCCAGCGGAATGTGCGGCTGTGTCTCGTCGAAGATGCGCAGGCGACTCATGATGCCCTCAGTATTTTCAGGTCCAGTTCGCAGGCCAGCAGAAATTCCAGCGCCTCCAGATGGCGGCGCGCCTCGGCCAAGTTGCGGCCCCAGGTGTAGATGCCGTGGCCGTCGATGAGGTACGCATGCAGCGGCTTGCCTGCATCCAGCCACGCCTCGACGTGGGCGACCAGTTCGGGTATCTGCTGGGTATTCTGGAAGACTGGAATCTCCAGCACGCTGTCGTGCGTGCTGTGGCCGCAGATCGCCTTCTGCAGCTCCCAGCCATGCAGCCGGATCACACCGGCATCCGCGAACAGCCGGGAGGCCACGCTTTGCGTACGCGAGTGGGTATGCAGCACTGCATGCACGCGCGGCCAACGCCGATACAGCTGGGTGTGCAGGGCCGTTTCCGCGCTGGGCCTTGCCGTCCCGCCAACGGCGTGTCCCTGCATGTCGACCAGCATGATGTCGTCACGGCCGAGTCGGCCCTTGTCGCGGCCGGAAATGGTGATCGCCGCATGATCCGCATCCAAGCGTATCGAGAAATTGCTGCTGGTGGCGGGCGTCCAGCCCAGCGAGGCGAGTTCACGTGCAGTATCCGCGATGTCGTCCGCGCTCGACTCGAACAGGCTGGAGGGTATCGTGGCAGGTAGTTGCTGGATCATGTTTGGACGTCCAAATGACGCATGACTATAGCATGCGAGCAGGCATTGCCTTGTCCGGATGAGAGCCATTCTCGCAAGTCAGGCAGGATTGGGATGAGCGGCGTAACATCCACCGGAGTCCGGCGCAGAGGGCGCCGGATATCTGATTGATGGAGGCTTGTCCATGTCGAACGAGAAAGAAGTCGAATCGCGCCGCCGGTTCCTCAAGGTGGCCGCCGGGACTGCCGCGATGGCGGCGGTGATGGGTGGCGTACCGCGCTTCGCGCAGGCGGCCGACCTGCCGCCGCTGACCGATGCCGATCCGACGGCCAAGGCCTTGGGTTACGTCGAGAATGCCAGCAAGACCACAAGTCCCAAGCACGTTGCCGGCGCCGACTGCAGCAATTGCATGTTTTACAGCGGTGGCCCCACCGGTCGCGGTCCGTGCCAGCTGTTTCCGGGCAAGTCGGTGAATGCCAAAGGCTGGTGCGTCTCGCATGCGGCCAAGAAGGCCTGATCGAAGCTGCCCTCTGTTCTCAAAGTGCGACCAACAAAAAGCCGGCAGTGAGCCGGCTTTTTGTTGCCTGATGAGCCGACGGTGGGTTGTCCAGTCGCGGCAAGCCTCAGGATGATAGAGATCCAGCAGGTCCAGCGGCACTGTGCTGAAAAGTGCTGCCCGGACACGTCAGGCTGAGGAGCTGACCCACCTGACGCGCCGGGCGGCGATCCGGGGCCCACTGCCAAGTGATCAACCCGCGGACTGAAGATGATACTCCCGAGTTTTGCGAATGGGCGATCGCCGATCCAAATTCTATTGAAAAAATCTCGTTAAAAACAATAAAAACAGTACTTTATAATCTTATTCTCAGTGATTTATGAGAAATTCTGCAGTCACTTGCATCTGCTTCATTCAAACGGAAAAAATAAAGATTTAGACGGTTTTTTCTGACGTTTACTGAAAATAAACGAAATTCATGATTTTTCCATCAAGGACTGTTCCTGACGCAGCAGGCTGTGCCGGCGGCCGTAGCCGAAGTAGATGGTCATGCCGATCACCGTCCAGATGGACAACAGCAGCCACTGGTACCAGTTTTCCCAGTACAGCAGGGCCAGGCAGCTCAGCACGCCCAGCACGCAGGTGACCGGCGCCCACGGCACGCGAAAAGTGCGCGGCAGTTCGGGCCGCGTCTTGCGCAGGATCAGCACGCCGGCGCACACCGCCACGAAGGCGATCAGCGTGCCCATCGAGACGAGATCGCCCAGGATGTCGAGCGGAAACACCGCCGCCAGCGCGGCGATGCCCACCCCGGTGATGACCGTGTTGATGTGTGGCGTGTGGTAGCACGGATGGATCCGCGCAAACACCGGCGGCAGCAGGCCGTCGCGGCCCATGATCATGAAGATGCGCGGCTGGGCGATCACCATCACCAGAATCACCGACGACAGGCCGATCAGCGCGCCCACCTCGACCACCCAGCGCAGCCAGCCCAGTTCGGGATGGGCCCGGACCGCCGTCACCACCGGCTCGGCGGTATTGAGCTGGGCAAACGGCAGCAGGCCGGTGATCACGGCCGCGATGCCGATGTAGAGCACCGTGCACACGGCCAGTGAGGTCAGCGTGGCAATCGGCAGATCGCGCTGCGGGTTCTTCGCTTCCTGCGCGGCAGTCGAGGTGGCCTCGAATCCTATGTAGGCGAAAAACACCAGCGTCGATGCACGCATGATGCCCGCCCAGCCGAATTTCTCCGGCCCCTGGCTGGCCGGGATGAACGGGTGCCATAGGGCCGGGTTCACGTAGTGCCAGCCTGCGGCGATGACGATGATGATCAGTCCGACCTTGAGGATCACCATCGCCAGATTCGCGCCGCTGGATTCCTTGATGCCGACGTAGCACAGCCAGGTCAGCGCCATCACGATCGCCACGGCGGGCAGGTTGAACAGTGCGCCAGTGGTGACGATATGGCCGTCGGTGTAGGCGAGCGGGGCATTGGTCAGCACCGCGGGCAGATGCAGTCGGATCGGCACGCCCCAGCGCGCGAACTGGGTAGAGATGTCGTCCAGCAGGCTGACGAAATAGCCGGTCCAGCTCACTGCCACGGCCGACGCCGACACGCCGTATTCGAGCACCATGTTCCAGCCGATGAACCAGGCCACCAATTCGCCCAGCGTGGCATACGCATAGGAATACGAGCTGCCCGACATCGGGATCAGGGTGGCGAATTCCGCGTAGCAAAGTGCGGTGAAGCTGCAGCACACCGCCGCGATCACGAACGCAAGGATGATCGCCGGCCCGGCGTGTTCGGCCGCCGCCTGGCCGGTGATCACGAAGATGCCGCCGCCGATCACCGCGCCGATGCCCAGTGCCGTGAGCCCCCACGGTCCCAGCGTCCGCTTCAGGGCCGGTCCGTGGGCATTGTCGGTTTGCGAAAAATCGGTCTTGCGAGCCAGCAACTGCTTGAGCATGGGCATTCCGGGGTGACACCGGCACGGTGGTCACCGTGCCGGTCGATGGATCGTGCAATCGTGCGCAGACTTCAGCTGGGCTCGGTGCCGTTGGCCAGATGGCTCTTGCGATAGCCGTACAGGTAATACACCACCAGACCGACCGCCGCCCAGCTGAAAAACAGCGTGAGCGTGTAGCCGCTCAGGTTGAAAAACAGCAGCAGGCAGCCGAGCACGGCGAGCGGGCAGATGACCCACACCAGCGGCGTGCGGAACGGGCGCGGACGCTCCGGTTGCTTGACCCGCAACACCATCACGCCAATGGCCACCATGATGAAGGCGAACAGCGTGCCGGAGTTGGTGATGTCGGCCAGGAGGCCGACCGGGAACAGCGCGGCAAACAGCGACACGAACACGCCGGTGATGATCGTGAGGATGTGCGGCGTGTGGAAGCGTGGATGCACGGTCGAGAGGAAGTTGGGCAACAGGCCGTCGCGCGACATCGTGAAGAAAATGCGCGACTGGCCGTAGATCATCATCAGGATCACCGACGGCAGCGCCAGCGCAGCGGCCAGCCCGATCAGCGAACCCATCGTGTTGTGGCCGATCAGCACCATCACGTGGGCCAGCGCGTCCTTGCTGCATACCAGCGCCTGCGAGCCGACGCATGCCGCCGCCATGGCCGGCGTGCCCGGCTGCAACGAAGCGCCGTTGGGGCCAAGCATGGGCTGCGCGCCGACCGCGCCGACCGCGCCGTAGCTGACCAGCAGATAGAAGATGGTGCAGATCACCAGCGAGCCGATCAGGCCGATCGGGATATTGCGGTTCGGGTTCTTGGTTTCCTCGGCCGCGGTGGAAACCGCATCAAAGCCGACGTAGGCGAAAAAGATCGACGCCGCCGCGCCGAGCACGCCGACGCCGCCGAACGGGCTGCCCCAGCCATTGGGCACGAACGGCACGAAGTTGGACGATTTCACCGCGGGCACTGCCACCACGATGAAGGCCGTCAGCGCGGCGATCTTGATCGCCACCAGCACCGCATTGACCTTGGCCGACTTCGAGGTGCCGACCACCAGCAGCACCGTGATCACCAGGGCGATCAGGAAAGCCAGCAAGTTGAAGCTGCCGCCGTCCATTGGTCCGGTGCGCAGGAAAGCTGGAATGGCATAGCCGGCGCGGCCGAGCAGGCCGTTCATGTAACCGGACCAGCCCACCGATACCGTGGCCGCCGCAATCGCATATTCAAGGACCAGCGCCCAGCCAACCACCCATGCCGGGCCTTCGCCGAGCACGCCGTAGGTGTACGTATACGCCGAGCCCGCGACAGGTATCATCGAAGCCAGCTCGGCATACGCCAGTGCGGCCAGTGCGCATACGGTGGCGGCAATCACGAAGGCCACCATCATGCCGGGACCGGCTTTCTGGCCGGCTTCGGCCGTCAGCACGAAAATGCCGGTGCCGATGATGGCACCGACACCGAGCAAGGTGAGCTGGATCGGGCCCAGCTGGCGTTTCAGGCTTTTCTTTTCAGCGGTGGCAAGAATTTGGTCGAGCGGCTTGACGCGCTTGAAAAGCATGTGCTGATTTCCCGTGAAGACGAACGCCGGTATCTGAAATGCTGTGCGAAAAGCACGCCAGCCGAAAACGTGACGGGTAACCATAGCGGAGCCTTTCCGGGCGTACAAGCCGCTGTGCCGCATAGAATGCATCCCTCCATCCTCGTCTGGAACGATGCCATCCATGCAGCTCGACGCGCTCGAAAATGCCCTGTGCCTTTACGGTGAGACAGCGCCAGGCAGACCCGATGCCGACCTCTTTCGCGAGTTCCTGCATTCGGCGCCGAGGGTGTTTGAGCGCGACCACGCGAGCGGACACTTCACCGGTTCGGCGTGGCTGGTCAGCGCGGATGGCGCACGCGTGCTGCTCACGCATCACCGCAAGCTCGACCGCTGGCTGCAGCTCGGCGGCCACGCCGACGGTGAGAGGGACCTGGCGCAAGTGGCGCTGCGTGAAGCCAGCGAAGAATCGGGGCTACGCGATTTGCGCGTCGAACCGGCAATTTTCGATCTCGACCGCCACCGCATTCCGACCCGCGCCGGCGAGCCGGAGCACTGGCATTACGACGTGCGATACGTGGTCCGTGCCGGTGCGGACGAGCGCTTCGTGATCAATCACGAGTCGCACGCGCTGGCATGGCGACCGGCGCAGGAGGTGGCCGACGACATCACCCTCGACGCTACGCTGCGGCGGATGGCACACAAATGGCTGGCGCGGCGGTAGCAGCGCACCCACAGGGTTTTCGCGCACAGGGTGCGCTCCTACCCATATTTTTCGGGGGCCGGATGCAGGTGCCCGCACTGGGAACAGACGCGCGCGTCGCGTGAGCCGTAGAAGCGCTCGAACACCGGCGGGAAATCGCGCTCGATGCTGTCGAGTGCGAAGTATTCCTCGTACAGCTTGTGGTTGCAGCGCTCGCAGAACCACAGTAGGCCGTCCAGTTCGCCGCTGACGCGGCGCCGCTCGATCACCAGTCCGATCGACGCCGGCATGCGCTGCGGAGAATGCGGCACCCGTGGCGGCAGGTAGAACAACTCACCGGCACGGATCGGAATGTCGCGCGCCACGCCATCGTCCTGCACCTTCAGCACCATCTCGCCTTCCAACTGGTAGAAGAACTCCGGACCCTCGTCGTGGTGATAGTCGGTGCGTGCGTTGGGGCCACCCACGATCATCACGATGAAATCGCCGTCGACGATGCACTTGTTGCCGACCGGTGGTTGCAGCAGGTGACGGTGTTCGTCGATCCAGCGTTGCAGGTCGAGCGGGGGCGGCAGGGCCATGGCAGTAGCTCATGAAGAATCCGCGATCACCTTAGCGCCGTCACCGCCGCGATGGCAAAAAAGCCGCTCCGACAGGGAGATCGGGGCGGCCAAGGTTTGCGGGGAGCGCCCTGCAGATTACGGCATCAGCACCTTGTCGATCACGTGGATCTCGCCATTGGACTGCCTCACGTTGGCGATGGTGACGTGGGCGACGTTGCCCTTGTCGTCGGTGATCGCCACGCCCTGAGCGTCCTTGCTGAAGGTCAGCGAATCGCCTTCGACAGTCTTGAGGATGGCCTTGCCGCCGCCCTGCCTGATGTCCTTCAGCAGATCGGCCGAGGTGATGTTGCCGGGCACCACGTGGTAGGTGAGGATCTTGGCCAAGGTGGCCTTGTTCTCGGGCTTCAGCAAGGTGTCGACGGTGCCGGCGGGCAGTGCGGCAAACGCCTCGTTGGTCGGCGCGAACACGGTGAACGGGCCGGGGCCGGATAGCGTATCGACCAGGCCGGCAGCCTTCACGGCCGCCACCAGGGTGGTGTGATCCTTCGAGTTGACCGCGTTCTGGATGATGTTCTTCGACGGATACATCGCCGCGCCACCCACCATCACGGTCTTGTCCATGTGCATCGAGCCCATCTCGCCAGCCATCGCCATCGGTGCGGCCACGGCGGCCAGTGCGAGGGACAGGCCGAGGGTGAGGATGCGCACGCGCTGATTGATCTTCATGAGGTTCTCCATCAATTTCCGCTTCGCGGATTGGAAGCGTGTGGAGATACGGCATGAACTCGGGGGCGGATGCAGCCCGCGTGCAAACGGTTCATCGTGGCGCGCTCACGCGATCAGGCAAGTGCGTGCCCGATCCGCGGCCGGCCATCCCTGGCCGGCCTGAGAGGTTAGTCACAGCCTCTCAGACCTCCAGTGTCGCCAAGTCGCCCTTTTCCTCCAGCCAGGCCTTGCGATCGCCGGCGCGCTTCTTGGCCAGCAGCATGTCCATCAGTTTGGCGGTGCCGTCGTTGTCGCCGATGGTCAGCTGCACCAGCCGGCGGGTGTCCGGATGGATGGTCGATTCGCGCAGCTGCGGCGGGTTCATCTCGCCCAGCCCCTTGAAGCGGGTGGTGCTGACGGCGCCTTTCATCTTCTCGCGCTCGATCCGCTGCAGCATTGCCGCCTTTTCGCTCTCGTCGAGGCAGTAGAACACCTGCTTGCCGACATCGACGCGGAACAGCGGCGGCATCGCCACGAACACGTGGCCTTCGCTGACCAGCGTCGGGAAATGTCGCAGGAACAGCGCCGCCAGCAGGGTGGCGATGTGCAGGCCGTCGGAGTCGGCGTCGGCCAGGATGATCACCTTGCCGTAGCGCAGGCCGGAGAGGTCGTCCTTGCCCGGATCGCAGCCGATCGCGATGGCTAGGTTGTGCACTTCTTCGGAGGCCAGCACCGAGCCGGATTCGACTTCCCAAGTGTTGAGGATCTTGCCGCGCAGCGGCAGGATCGCCTGGAACTCCTTGTCGCGCGCCTGCTTGGCGCTGCCGCCGGCGGAGTCGCCCTCGACCAGGAACAGCTCGGTGCGGCTGAGGTCGGTGGCGGTGCAGTCGGCCAGCTTGCCGGGCAGCGCCGGGCCCTGGGTGATCTTCTTGCGCACCACCTGCTTGGCGGCCTTCAGGCGCGCGCTGGCCCGCTCGATCGCCAGCTGGGCGATGCGTTCGCCCAGCTCCACGTGCTGGTTCAACCACAGGCTGAAGGCGTCGTGGATCACGTTCTCGACCATCCCGGCGGTCTGCCGCGAGGACAGCCGCTCCTTGGTCTGGCCGGCGAACTGCGGGTCCTGCAGCCGCGTCGATAGCACGAAGGCAAGCCGTTCCCACACATCTTCCGGCGCCAGCTTGACGCCGCGTGGCAGCAGGTTGCGGATATCGCAGAACTCGCGCACGGCGGTGGTCAGCCCGGTGCGCAGGCCGTTTACGTGGGTACCGCCCTGCGCGGTGGGAATCAGGTTGACGTAGCTCTCCTGCACCAGCTCGCCTTCGGGCAGCCACGCCAGCGCGACCTCCAGGCCTTCCACGTCGCGCGCCATGCGGTGCACGAACAGCTCGTTCGGCAGCGCGTCGGCGCCGTCGAGTTCGCCACGCAGGTAATCGCGCAAACCGTCCTCGTAATACCACTCGCTCACTTCGCCGCTGGCGGCATCGGTGAGCTTGACGCTCAGCCCGGCGCACAGCACGGCCTTGGCGCGCAGCAGGTGCTTGAGCCGGGGCAGCGAGATCTTGGGCGAGTCGAAGTATTTCGCTTCCGGCCAGAAGCGCAGCGTGGTGCCGGTGCGCTTCTTCGGTACGCTGCCGATGATCTCCAGTTCGCTGAGCTTGTCGCCGTGCGCGAACGCCATGCGGTATTCGGAGCCGTCGCGGCGGATCGTCACCTCGACCCGATCAGACAACGCATTCACCACCGACACGCCCACGCCGTGCAGGCCGCCGGAAAAATTGTAGTTCTTGCCGCTGAACTTTCCGCCTGCGTGCAGCCGGGTCATGATCAGCTCGACGCCGGAGACGCCTTCCTCCGGATGGATATCCACCGGCATGCCGCGGCCATCGTCGCTCACTTCCACCGAGCCGTCGGCGTGCAGCACCACCTCGATGGTTTTCGCGTGGCCGGCCAGCGCCTCGTCCACCGAGTTGTCCACCACTTCCTGCGCCAGGTGATTCGGGCGCGTGGTGTCGGTGTACATGCCGGGGCGGCGCTTGACCGGATCCAGGCCGGAGAGGACTTCAATGTCGGCGGCGTCGTAGCGACTGCTCATGCGTGTGTTTCGGGTAGGCAAAGACAGGCAAGCATGCGGCGCGCAGGGCGGCAGGGTCAAGCCGCCGGGTGCGCGTCAGCGATAGCCCTGCGCCTGCAGCGAGAACAGGTGCGCATAGTGGCCATCTTGCGCCATCAGCTGTTCGTGGCTGCCGTGTTCGATGATGCGGCCGTCCTGGATCACGATGATCTGGTCGGCCATGCGCACGGTGGAGAAGCGGTGCGAGATGAGGATCGCGATGCGGCCGCCGGCCAGCTCGCGGAAGTGCTCGAAGATGCGGGCTTCGGCCTGCGCATCCATCGCCGCGGTGGGTTCGTCCAGCACCAGGATGTCGGCACGCGAGCGCATGAACGCGCGCGCCAGCGCGATCTTCTGCCACTGGCCGCCGGACAGCTCGCGGCCGTCGCGGAACCACTTGCCCAGCTGGGTATCGAAGCCGGCCGGCAGGCTGTCGATGAACTCGCTGGCCATGCCCTTGTCGCTGGCCTCGCGCCAGCGCTGCGCATCGTCGAAATGACTGACGTCGCCGGCGCCCACGTTCTCGCCCACGCGCATCTGGTAGCGCGCGAAATCCTGGAAGATCACGCCGATGCGCTGCAGCAGCGTGCTCTCGTCCCATTCGCGCAGGTCGGTGCCGTCGAGCAGGATGCGGCCGCGGTCGGGCGCGTACAGCCGCGTCAGCAGCTTGATCAGGGTGGTCTTGCCCGAACCGTTCTGACCCACCAGGGCCAGCGATTCGCCGGGGCGGATGTGCAGGTTGATGTCATGCAGCGCCGGTTCCGCCGCGCCGGGATAGCTGAAGCTGACCTGCTCGAAGCGGATGCCGTCGTCCGGCTTCGCGCCGCGCCGGGTGGCGCCCGTTGCGGCCGGCACCGGCGTTTCCAGGTATTCGTACAGGGTCGACAGGTAGAGGTTGTCCTCGTACATGCCGCCGATCGCCGAAAGCATCGCCGCCACCGCCGACTGCCCCTGGCGGAACAGCATCAGGTACATCGTCATCTGGCCCAGCGTGATGCGGCCGATCACCGTACTCATGGCGATCCAGCCGTAGGCGCCGTACAGCGTCAACGTGCCCAGCAGGCCGAGCCCGAAGCCCCAGCTGTCGCGGCGGATGGTGAGGTTGCGGTCGGCGCGGTACAGGGTGTGGAAAATATCGCGGTAGCGCTGCAGCAGCAGTGGGCCGAGGCCGTACAGCTTGACCTCCTTGGCGTGGTCCTCGCGCGCCAGCACCGTTTCCAGATACAGCTGCATGCGCGTTTCCGGCGAGCGCCAGCGGAACAGCCGGAACGCATCGCCGGAGAACTTGGTTTCGGCCAGGAACGACGGCAGCCCGGCCAGCACCAGCACCAGCACCGCCCACGGCGAAAAGCGGAACAGCAGCGTGCCGTAGCTGAGCAGCGAGATCGCGTTCTGGCCCAGCCCGAACGTGCGCGTGACCAGCGACAGCGGCCGGCTTGAGGCCTCGCGCCGGGCGCGGGTGAGCTTGTCGTAGAACTCCGAATCCTCGAACTGCGCCAACTCCAGCGTCAGCGCCTTCTCCAGGATCATCACATTGACGCGCTGGCCCAGCTGCGCGCGCAGCAGCGACTGGCACAGCGAAAGTCCGCGCTGCGCGCCGGCCAGCGCCGCCACCAGCACGCCTTCCAATACCACCCATTCGAACACCGGCAGCAGCGGCGCCTGTCCCCGGCTGGCCCAGAGCCGGCTGGCGCCCACCACGGCATCGACGATCCGCGCACCGATGAAAGCCACCCCCGCCGGCAGCAGGCCGGCGAGTATCGTCAACAGCGCCAGCGCCACGCTCAGCGCACGGCTGGTGCTCCACACCAGTGCCAGTGCGCGTCCGCTGAAGCGGAACACACCGAGAAAGCTGCGCGTGAGATCGGTCGATTCAACCGGCGATGGGGAGGCGTGAGGCGGCACGTGGGTGGAAGCGGCTTAGTCGGCGACGCCGCAGGGGCAGGACTCCTCAAGATGGGGATCCTGTGCGCCCAGGCAAGTCGCCGTCTCGACCGCTCAGCGCAGCTGGACTTCCACCAGGTTCTGCTCGGGCTGGTACAGGGCGGGGAACAGCTGCTTCAGATGCACCACCTTGGGCGCGTCGTTGTAGACGATGTACGGGTTGTCCGGATGCAGGTGCGCGTAGTTCTGGTGATAGGCCTCGGCCGCGTAGAACGCCTGCAGCGGCACCACCTGGGTCACGATGGGCGCGGGGAAGGAGCGGGCCGCGGTCAGCTGCGCGATGTAGTCCAGCGCAATCTTCTTCTGCTCGGGGTTGCCGTAGAAGATCGCCGAGCGGTACTGCGTGCCGCTGTCCGGCCCCTGGCGGTTCAGCTCGGTGGGATCCAGCGCCACCGAGAAAAACACCTGCAGCAGCTTGCCGTAGTTGATCCGGGCCGGGTCGAACTCGATCTTCACCGACTCGGCGTGGCCGGTATCGCCATCGCTCACCTCGTCGTAGTGCGCCGTGCTGGCCGCGCCGCCGGAATAGCCGGCAACCACCTTGTGCACGCCCTTGACGTGCTCAAACACCGCCTCGACGCCCCAGAAGCAGCCACCGGCCAGCACGGCCGTCTGGTAGCCCGGGGCGGCGGGTGCGGCGTCGACTTTTGGCGTGGGCAAACGCACCGCCTCGCTGGCGGCGGAGGCTGGGGCCCATGCGTTCAATCCGAACGCCAGCAGCAGGCCGGCAACGGGTAGGGTCTGGAACAGTGTGCGACGGAGCATGAGTGGCCTCGCTGGCAGGAGTGGTGCGTCATCGGATGGCGTGTAACGCAGTTACGTACCGGCACCAGCCGTGGATGCAGGCGGGATCCCGCAAGATCCGGCGAACCCTCTTCGGCATGCGGCTGGCCTGGATGATTCGACGCCCGGCCCGCACGGGTTACGCGCGGCATCGCGCCAGCTTGCCCAAGCCAGGCCGGAGTTGCCTGCTGTGGGGGTATCCATAGATCCTGCCAAGGACGAAAAGCAGACAGTCCCTTACGGAATCACTGTTCAGTCTTGGCCGGAGCCCGCAGGCGACGGTTGAACCGAATGCACCGGCGGCACGCGGCCAACTTGTGAAGATGCTTGAATAGATGTAAAAGTGCATCACATGTTATGCAATGCTCGCAAGGAGATCGCCATGCGCACGACCGTCACCATTGAAGACACTTTGTACGAGCAGGCGCTGAATATGGCAGACCCTGACATGGACAAGGCCGACCTTTTCCGCGAAGCCATCCGAACCTTCGTCCGTGTGCAGGCAGCCAAGCGTCTTGCCGCTCTTGGCGGCAGTGAGCCGGGCATGTCGGATGTGCCGCGTCGTCGTCAAGCACCGAGCCGCTGATGCCTGCCGTTCTGAACGTGTTGGTCGATACCAGTGTTTGGGTCGATCACTTCCGCCGGAACAATGTCGGACTGGTTGGCCTGATGGCGCAGGACAAGGTGCTGATCCACCCGTTTGTGCTTACTGAATTGGCCTGCGGTACTCCCCCCGCACCACGCGAGCGAACGCTGGCCGACCTTGCCAGGCTGCGCCAGTGTCATTCCGCCAGCCAGGCCGAAGTCATGGACTTCATCGAGCGCGAGCATCTGTATAACCAAGGTTGCGGCTTGGCGGACATAACGCTGCTGGCATCCGCCCTGATCACCCCCGGCACTCGCCTGTGGACGCTGGACAAGCAGCTGGGCAAGCTGGCTGCTCGCCTTGGCATGATCTGGAATACAAAAGCATTCCAGGCATCACATCCCGGTGCATGAGGATCCTTGCGGCATCTCCAGGCGTTTGCTGTCACCGGGCTGCTACAACGAAAAAGACCACTCGGTGAGAGTGGCCTAAGTCTTTGCTTTTTTTGGTCGGGGAGACAGGATTCGAACCTGCGACTTCTACGTCCCGAACGTAGCGCTCTACCAGGCTGAGCTACACCCCGTGGGAAGCCGCATATCTTAATCATCGCGCGTGGGCTTGGCAACAGCTGGCCATGCATGCGCTGTGCTGACGTGGTGCCGGCACGCGGCGGCCATCTGCTAATCTTGACGGCTGTCGTCGCGCGATGCGCGCGAGGCGGATCGTCCCCCATCGCGAGTAGAGGATTTCATGGCGCTTACCCCGGCCCGCACCATGCCCGGCGTGCTCGAGTTGCTGCCGCTCGACCAGATTGCGTTCCAGCGCATGCTCGACGTGATCCGCCGCAACTACGAGCGCTTCGGTTTCCTGCCGATCGAGACGCCGGTGATCGAGTACTCCGACATTCTGCTGACCAAGACCGGCGGCGAGACCGAGCGGCAGGTGTATTTCGTGCAGTCCACCGGCGCGCTCAACGCCGTCGACAAGGACACCGATGGCGTGCCGGAACTGGCGCTGCGCTTCGATCTCACCGTGCCGCTGGCGCGCTACGTAGCCGAGCACGAGCGCGAGCTGAGTTTTCCGTTCCGTCGCTACCAGATGCAGAAGGTGTATCGCGGCGAACGCGCCCAGCGCGGGCGCTTCCGCGAGTTCTATCAGTGCGACATCGACGTGATCGGCAAGGACTCGCTGTCGGTGCGCTACGACGCCGAGATTCCGGCGGTGATCTACAGCGTGTTCCGCGAGCTGAACATCGGCGCGTTCACCATCCAGCTCAACAACCGCAAGCTGATGCGCGGCTATCTGGAAAGCCTCGGCCTGGTCGACGGCGAGCAGCAGACGCTGGTGCTGCGCGAGGTGGACAAGCTGGACAAGCGCGGCGCCGATGCCGTGCGTGACACGCTCACCGGCGCGGCATTCGGTTTGAGCGCCGAGGTGGCGCAGAAGATTCTCGCCTTCGTGCAGGTGCGCTCGACCTCGCTGCAGGATGCCCTCGACAAGCTCGATGCGCTGGGCAGCGGCCCCGCGGCGATGGAGCAGGGCCGCGACGAGCTGAAGGAAGTGCTGCGCCTGATCCACGCCTTCGGCGTGCCGGAATCGCATTACGCGCTGAACCTGTCGATCGCCCGCGGCCTCGACTACTACACTGGCACGGTCTACGAAACCACCCTCAACGATCATCCGCAGATCGGCTCGATCTGCTCGGGCGGCCGCTACGAGAACCTGGCCAGCCAGTACACCAAGTCGCAGCTTCCGGGTGTAGGCATCTCGATCGGCCTGACCCGTCTGTACTGGCAGCTGCGCGACGCCGGCCTCATCAACACCGCCCACAGCACGGTGGACGTGCTGGTGACCCAGATGGATGCGGCGCAGCTGCCGGCCTACCTGGCGCTGGCCGGCGAACTGCGCGGCGCCGGCATCGCCACCGAGGTGGTGCTGGAGGGCGCCAAGCTCGCGCGGCAGTTCAAGTACGCCGATCGCGCCGGCATTCGCTTCGTGATCGTGCTGGGTGAGGACGAGCTGGCCAAGGGCGTGGTGACGGTCAAGGATCTGCGCCGCGAAGACCAGTTCGAAGTGGCGCGCGGCGAGCTGATCAAGACCCTGCGGGTGGAGCTGGAGCAGGCCGCGGCGATGGGGTGATACGCCCGCCGGCCGCCGCGGGCAGGGCCGGCCACACCGATTGATCCCAGCATGTCACGAGTCGATTCCCCCATGAGGCAGCCGTGAGCAGATCCGACGACACCATCTTCCTTGACGGCAACAGCCTGACGCGCGCCCAGCTGGTGGCGGTGGCGCGGCACGGCGCCGGCGTCGCGCTGGCGCCGGCCGGCCTGGAGCGCGTGCAGCGCGCGGCGGATTTCCTGGCCAAGAAAGTCAGCTGTGGCGAACCGATCTACGGCGTCACCACCGGCTTCGGCAGCAACGCCGACAAGCTGCTGGGCGCGCATCGTCTGCGCGACGAGCTGCCGGGCGGCAATCCCGAGCAGCCCGCAGGCACGCTGCTGGAAGAGTTGCAGCACAACCTGATCATCACCCATGCGGTCTGTGTGGGTAAGCCGTTTGGCGAGGGCGTGGTGCGGGCGATGCTGTTGATCCGCATCAACACGCTGATGCGCGGCCACTCGGGTATCCGGGTGAGCACGCTGGAAGCGCTTGCCGCGATGCTCAACGCCGGCGTGGTGCCGGTGGTGCCGGAGAAGGGTTCGGTCGGCGCCAGCGGCGATCTGGCGCCGTTGTCGCATCTGGCGATCGTGCTGCTGGGCGGCGGCGAGGCGTTTTATCAGGGCGAGCGCGTGTCCGGTGCGGAGGCGCTGAAGCGTGCGGGCCTCACGCCGATCCGGCTGTCATTCAAGGAAGGTCTGGCGCTGAACAACGGCACCGCGCAGATGCTGGCCACCGCCGCGCTGGCGCTGGATGCGCTGGAGCAGCTGCTGGATACCGCCGACCTGGCCGCGGCGATGACGCTGGACGCGTTCGCCGGCCGCAGCGGCGCGCTGCGGCCCGAGGTGCACGCGCTGCGCCCGCATCCGGGGCAGCTGGAAACCGCCGCGCAGGTGCGCGAGCTGCTGGCCGGCTCCACCCTGATGGATATTCCCTATCACCTGGTGCCGCGCTTCAAGTCGTGGAGCGCCGAGGCGTGGAGCGAGGCGGATGATCAGGCGCTGAGCTTCGATATCTGCTGGGACTGGGTGCCGGCCAACCAGCGCCACGGACGCGAGGCGTTCTATGCGCGGTTCCTGCCGTTCAAGGGCGGCAAGAAACACCAGCCGCAGGATGCCTACAGCCTGCGCTGCATGCCGCAGGTGCACGGCGCCGTGCGCGACGCGTGGGCGCAGGCGTGCCGCGTGATCGACATTGAACTCAACGCGGTCACCGACAATCCGCTGATCTTCCCGGACAACGACGACGCCCAGTTCATCGAGGAGCAAGTCATTTCAGCCGGCCACTTCCACGGCATGCCGCTGGCGCTGGCGATGAGCTACGTGAAGGCGGCGCTGCCGGTGCTAGCCTCGATCTCCGAACGTCGCCTGAACAAGCTGGTCGACCCGGCCACCAACGATGGCCTGCCGGCCTTTCTCACCGGCAACGAGGACGGCACCGATTCCGGCTTCATGATCGTGCAGTACACCGCTGCGGCGCTGGTCAACGACCTGGCCACGCGCGCGCATCCGGCCAGCGTGTACTCGGTGCCGACCAGCGCCAACGCCGAAGACCATGTCTCGATGGGCGCCAACGAGGCCCGCCACGTGCTGGAGATGACCGAGGATCTCGGCCACGTGCTGGCGCTGGAGCTGTACACCGCGGCGCAGGCGCTGGATTACCGCCAGACCATGTTGAACGCGGCGCGCCGGCTCGCCGGCCGCGGTGGCTGGCTCGCGCTGGCCGGCAAGGTCGCCAACGCGCCGCACGAAGGTCAGCCGCACTACGCGCAGTTCGTCGCCGAGGTGCAGCAGCTGGCCGCGGCGCTCGCCGCTGCCGGCGATTTCCATGCCGGCACCCGCGTGCGCGAGGCGCATGCGATCCTGCGTCGGCATATCGGCTTCATGCATCGCGACCGCGCCATGGATGGCGAGGTGCGCACCGCCTGCGAGCTGGTTCGACAGGGCGCGTTTCGTCGCCCGCACTGATTCACCCCACTGCACGGAAACCCATCCATGAGTCTCATCCAGACCCCGGTGTCGTACGGCGAGCTGATCGACAAGATCACCATTCTCGAGATCAAGTCGCGCCGCATCACCGACCCCGCCAAGCTGGCCAACGTGCGCAGCGAGCTCGACCTGCTCAACGCCACCTGGGCCAATCACGCGGCCTCGCACACCGACATCGTCGACGAGCGCACCCGCCTGCACGCGGTGAACGAACTGCTGTGGGAGATCGAGGACAAGATCCGCCTGAAGGAGCGTGCGCAGGCGTTCGACCAGGAGTTCATCGAACTGGCGCGCGCGGTGTACTTCCGCAACGACGAGCGCGCGGCGTTCAAGCGCGAGATCAACCTCAAGCTCGGCTCGCAGCTGGTCGAGGAAAAGTCGTATCAGGATTACCGCGCGGTGTGAGTTTTCCCCGCCGACACGGGTCTTCCTGCCTTGGTGAGAGCAACACCGATCAGCGAATGGGTGCCATCAGATGCTCGTAGGGCGTCCCGGCCCACATCACATACGGCACGGACGTATCCGGATCTGCGCTCTTCGGATAGTTGTCGTAGAACGTCTGATCCGTGCCCACTATCATCAGGTGCGGCCCGGTCTTGATCCAGTGATTGCCGCTTTGCGGCTTGGTCGCGTACGGATCGGTGTTGCTCGCATCCGTGCCGCCTTCCAGCATGTACATCAGGCCCAGTTTTCCCGGCGGCGGCGTCTTGTGCGTCATCCACGCCTGCGCCCAGGCCATTGCGTTGTTGTCCATGCACATGGAATCCGGGCCCGGCGTCGCCGGGTTGTCCGGCATGCACGTGAACTGGTTCGTGCCCTTGCGCAGCGTGCGCATTTGTCCGTCCGCGTCCATCGCCACGATCGTCGCGGCTTTGGCGACGTGTGCGGGTGCGGCACGCATGGCGCTCTGGATCAATTGCGCGTCAGTCGGCGCCTTCTTGCCTGCCGCCTGCACTGCGCCCGCGACTGCGAACATGGTGGTGACAAGGACGAATCGGTTCATCGCGATTCTTGCACGCATGGTTGACTCCCCGCCGTGGTTTGCGATCGTCTACCCGGGATCCCCCGACGGCAGTTTCTGCCTTTGCCCGGGGCCGGTCAAACGGCTTGCGGCGCGGCGCGGCGCGGCGGCCAGTTGCGGCGATCGCGACGGGCATGCCGCAACAACGCGATGGTACGGATATTGCCGCTGATTTGCCCGTCCAGCGGCGGGCATCTGCCGCGTGGCTTGCCGTCCGCTGCCGGATCCCGCACCGAGCGGTACCGCAGTGGGCTCGTTGCGCGAACGGTACGCCATGGCGGTGACCAAGCCTGCGCCGCATAATCAGGCTTCATGCCTTGCCGTACCGACAGGATTCGCCCATGACCGCACCGACCCGCATCGACACCACCCGCGTGATCCGCGCGCCCCGCGGCAGCGAGCTGAGCTGCAAGAGCTGGCTCACCGAAGCGCCGTTCCGCATGCTGCAGAACAACCTCGATCCGGAGGTAGCGGAAAACCCGGCCGAGTTGGTGGTGTATGGCGGCATCGGGCGGGCCGCGCGCAACTGGGAGTGCTTCGACGCCATCCTCAAATCCTTGCGCACGCTGGAGGACGACGAAACCCTGCTGGTGCAGTCGGGCAAGCCGGTCGGCGTGTTCCCCACCCACCGCGACGCGCCGCGCGTGCTGATCGCCAACTCCAACCTGGTGCCGGCGTGGGCCACCTGGGAGCACTTCAACGAGCTCGATAAAAAGGGCCTGATGATGTACGGCCAGATGACCGCCGGCTCGTGGATCTACATCGGTTCGCAAGGCATTGTGCAGGGCACCTACGAGACGTTCGTGGAGATGGGCCGCCAGCATTACGGCGGTTCGCTGAAAGGCCGCTGGATACTCACCGCCGGCCTCGGCGGCATGGGCGGCGCGCAGCCGCTGGCTGCTTCATTGGCCGGCGCGTGCAGCCTCAACATCGAATGCCAGCAGAGCCGCATCGACATGCGCCTGAAGACCCGCTACGTCGACGAGCAGGCCAGCGACCTCGACGACGCGCTGGCACGCATCAACAAATACACGAAGGCCGGTGAAGCGAAATCCATCGCCCTGCTCGGCAACGCGGCCGACGTACTGCCCGAACTGGTGAAGCGCGGCGTGCGCCCCGACGCCGTCACCGACCAGACCAGCGCGCACGACCCCGTCAACGGCTACCTGCCGCAGGGCTGGACGACCGAGCAATGGTTCGAGCGGCGCAAGTGCGATCCCGAAGGCACGCGCGACGCCGCCAAGCGCTCCATGCGTACCCACGTCGAGGCCATGCTCGCGTTCCACGCGGAGGGCATCCCCACCTTCGACTACGGCAACAACATCCGCCAGATGGCCCAGGACGTCGGCTGCGAAAACGCGTTCGCGTTCCCCGGCTTCGTGCCCGCCTACGTGCGCCCGCTGTTCTGCCGCGGCATCGGGCCGTTCCGCTGGGCTGCGCTCTCGGGCGATCCGGAAGACATCTACAAGACCGACCAGAAAGTGAAGGAGCTGATCCCCGACGACAAGGCGCTGCATCACTGGCTCGACATGGCGAAAGAGCGCATCAGCTTCCAGGGGTTGCCTGCCCGCATCTGCTGGGTGGGGCTGGGCCTGCGCGACAAGCTCGGCCTCGCCTTCAACGAGATGGTGCGCAACGGCGAGTTGAAGGCCCCGGTGGTGATCGGCCGCGATCATCTGGATTCCGGCAGCGTCGCCTCACCCAACCGCGAAACCGAGGCGATGAAGGACGGCAGCGACGCAGTCAGCGACTGGCCGCTGCTCAACGCGATGCTCAACGTGGCCGGTGGCGCCACGTGGGTGTCGCTGCATCATGGCGGCGGGGTGGGTATGGGGTATTCGCAGCATTCCGGCGTGGTGATCGTTTGCGACGGCACGGTCGAGGCGGACAAGCGGATTGCGCGGGTGTTGTGGAATGATCCGGGGACTGGCGTGATGCGGCATGCGGATGCGGGGTATGAGGATGCTGTGGAGTGCGCGAAGGAGCAGGGGTTGAAGTTGCCGATGGTTTGAAGGGCAGACCACTGTGCCCCTGCTTCGATCGTCATCCCAGCGCCAGCTGGATCCAGTGGATCAAAGGTTTGACGGAAACAAGTCAAGTTATCATCGGATGATATATAGTCATGTCAACGGAAGACACAGGACTGGAGACACTGCTGTTGCTCAACGACGAGATCTACGACCAAGGCAACGGTTACTGGATCAAGATCGAAGCATGGCGTATCGAGAGAAGTGAGCACGTGCCCCACGGCGTGCGCTATGCACTGACACTGCATGATCGCCACGGCACGCGGTTACTCGGTTTCGACAATGCGCATGCCGTCAAGCCACCGAAGCGCAAACGCTATGCAGGTCGGCGTCTGGCCTACGACCATCGCCATCGTCACACCCGTGATAAGGGCGTGCCGTACGAATTCACCAGTCCGCAGCAGTTGCTGGAGGATTTCTTCAACGAAGTCGACCGTGTTCTTGAGGAAATGAAGTCATGAAGAAAATGGTCATTGGCATCGCATCCCAGCAAGCCATCCGCGCCCGCGCGCTGGCCATTGCGCGTGGCGACCACCAGCCACGCCCCAACGAGCCAAGGATCTGGTTCACCTCCATGCGCTCGCTGGCCGAGGTGTTGTCCGACGACAACCGTGCGCTGCTGCGCGTGATCCGGGAGCAGAAACCCGAGTCATTGAGCCAGCTCGCGGCGTTCACCGGGCGCGCACCCAGTAACTTGTCGCGTACGCTCAAGACCATGGAGCGCTATGGTCTCGTCGAGATGCAGCGCGAGCTGAAAACGGTGCGCCCAGTGGCGAAGGCCAGCGAATTTGTGATCAAGGCGGCTTGAAACCAGGCGTTGGATGAGGTTGCCTTTTTGTTGTTCGACCGAAAGTGCCTGACTCACGTCGTTACTTCACGACAGGCGCATGCCTTGCCGCTGCTTGAAGCGTTTCTGCTTGCGTGCCATATTCGTCTCTGAATCTGGAGACGAATATGGAAGCCATCCTGGCTGGTGCCAGCATCAGCATCACCGAACTCAAGCGCAACCCGAGCGCCGTGATCGAGGCAGCCGACGGCGAATCGGTCGCCGTGCTCGTGCACAACAGGCCCAGCGCCTACCTCGTGCCAGCGGAAACCTACAAGCGCCTGCTGGACAGGCTGGACGACTTGGAACTGTCCGAATTGGTGCGAGCTCGTAGCGGCGAGCGCAGGGTGAAGGTCAAGCTCGATGAGCTATAGCCTGGAGTTCGTCGAGTCCGCGCTGAAGGAATGGCGCAAGCTGTCTTCCGATATCCGCGAACAGTTGAAAAAAAAGCTGGCCGAGAGGCTGGAGCATCCGCGTGTTCCCGCCGACCGGCTGCACGGCCTGCCCGACTGCTACAAGATCAAGCTACGCGCCTCCGGCTACCGGCTCGTGTACCAGGTGCAGGACAAGGTGCTGGTGGTGACCATGGTGGCGATGGGCAAGCGCGAGAAGGGGCTAGCCTACCTTGCGGCGAAGAAGCGCCTGTAGCCCCTCATATCCCTGTCATCGGGAGCCGGAAGTCGCTGGTGCAGCTTCGGCAGGGTATGCACCAGCATCGGCAACAGCAGGTTGCCGGTGCCCAGGTACAGCACACTCAGCAGCAGACCCGTCACCGCGGTGGCTTGATAGGCATGCCCCACGCCAAACACGGTTGCTGCCACCAGCAGCACGACCCAGCCGGCCAACCCCGGCCATGCGGTGGTGAGGTAGTGCAACACGAAACCGCGATAGACCCATTCCTCGCCGATCCCGGCGGCAAGGCATACCAGCACCCACTACAGGCGTTGCGAGCGAGTGGTCGGCAACATGAAGCGAAGCGCCGCGAGTTGCTGCTTGACCAGTGCCGGTCTCAAGCGAACTGTAAGCGTCCGGCAACGACACCTCGCGCGACGGCGTAACTTGGTTTAGGCGATCGGCTGCCAGCTGCATGGCAGCAGCGTACCGATGTCGCGATCGAGCGTGGTCGGCAGCCGGGTCAGCACATCG
>JAJYSM010000095.1 GCA_021793575.1 Pseudomonadota bacterium | reverse complement strand
CGCCCGTTGTGCGCAAAAACCGCCGCAGAATGCGAATCCGGGTACCTCACCTGTCCCATCGACGCACGTCCCTCCATCCGGCGACGTTCACCGAATGACTTCGCGGGAATTTCGCAACTTGCTCAGGAGTGGAACTATTTCCGCGCCTGCTTGGGCGCGGGGTCGGGGTCATGCGCGTAGGCGGCGTACAGGCTGTCGAGCACCGGCGCGATGGTTTTCAGTAGCGAGTCGTCGTCTGGCTGGGTGGCCCGGGCTCCGGCCATGATCGCGGCGAACCCCGCCGCCTCCGGCACCGACACGCCGCCCACGTCGAGGTAATGCACCAGCGCCCCCAGACGCGCCAGAGCGCGGTCGTCACCCAGTCCGAAACTGGCCAGCAGCACTTCGAAGGTCACCCGTGCGCCGCGATGGGTAAACGCCGCGCCGTCGAAGTCGAAGCCCACCGCATCCTTCGGGCAACTCCTGGCGGTCTTGAGCCAGGCGAATTTCGCTTTCCTGTCGATGAACCGGCGGATCAGCCATGCCGACGCCACCCGATCGATCCACAGGTGCTCGCGCGTCGCCCACACGCGTCCGCGGTATTGCGCCGGATCGCAATGCGGCACCGCGCCGCGCTGGGCGTGCGGCTCATCGGGTGAGTAGCGGGCATTCAGCGCATTCTCCGCATCCACCAGCGCACTCTCCACCTGCTGTCGCGAAGGTCCCGGGAAGAAGTCGATCGCCATCAACGCGGCGAGGTCGCGGCGGAGCATGGCGAGTTCCCGCCTGGCTTCAACCTCATTCAGCGTGGCCAGCCGCCCCTGCAGCGCATCGAGTTGGCCGAACAACGCACGGTATTCGTCGCTGCGATCGAACAGCGCCACCAGCGCCTGCTGCTGGGCTTCGTCCCGACTGGCGAAGGCGATGATCTGGGCGTTGCCTTCGGCCGCCATGACTTCGGCGGCCTGCTCATCGAACAGCGTGCGGGCGCTATCGGTCTGCGGCAGGGTGTACACGCCGTCACGCAGCGCACCTGCTCCGGCCGCCTTGAGGGCGCGCCAGACCCGCATGCGGGCAGTTTGCGTCTGGCCTGGCAGGCTGCTGACCAGCAGCAGCCATGGTGCGGAAATAATCATATAACTTACATTACGCTAATGTTGTAAAAGCTACAATAAAGGTCCGACGCTATCCGCCATGGCGAACGCGGTGCAAGCTAAGGTCGGTGCGAAATACATCTGCTTGCGTCGAGCCCATGATTCCCTGTCCGCTGGAGTACCACATGAAATCCTTGATTTCGCTGCGTCGCCTCGGCTACGTGCTGTCGTTTCTGGGCGCGACCTGCGCCTGTGCGGCCACGCCCGCGGCCACCCCGCCGCTGCCACTGACCCGGGTCGCCGACGTGCCGCTGGGCGGCAACACCACGCGGATGGACTATGCGAGCTTCGATCCGGCGCGCCACTTGCTGTTCATCGCGCACCTGGGCGACAGCGCGGTGATCGTGTTCGACACGCAGGCGCAGAAGGTGGTGGCGCGGATCGCCGGCATCAGCCAGGTGCACGGCGTGCTGGCGGTTCCGGCGCTGGGCCGCGTCTACGCCACCGCCACCGGTACCGACCAGCTGGTCGCCATCGACGAGAACACGCTGAAGGTGGTGGGGCGCGCGCCGGCCGGGGTCTACCCGGACGGCATGGCGTATGCGCCCGGCGTGCACAAGCTGTACGTCTCCGACGAGCATGGCGGCACCGATACGGTGATCGACGTGCGCACGAACACGCGGGTGGCCACCATCGCGCTCGGCGGCGAGGTCGGCAACACCCAGTACGACCCGGTGTCCGGGCACATCTTCGCCAACGTGCAGACGCGCGCGCAGCTGGCCGAGATCGATCCGGCTACCGACAAGGTGATCGCGCGCATCGACCTGCCTGGCGCCCGCGGCAATCACGGCCTGCTGATCGTGCCGGCGCAGCGACTGGCCTTTATCGCCTGCGAGGACAACGCCAGGCTGCTGGTGCTGAACCTGGCCAGCCGCCGCGTGGTCGCTTCGTTCGCGGTGGGCGATGATCCCGACGTATTGGCCATCGATCCGAAGCTTGACTGGATCTACGTCGCTGGTGAAGCAGGCATAGTTTCCGTTTTCAAAGCACAGAACGGCATGGTGACCGAGCTCGGTGAAGGCATGCTCGGTCCGAACGCGCATGTAGTTGCTGTCGATCCCGTGTCGCACCAAGCCTATTTTCCGCTCAAGAATCTGCGCGGAAAAACAGCCCTGCGCATCATGGACGCTCGTCCCTGATCGCCTGGTTGCATGGATGACCGCGACTGCGGCACGGGATGTCGTCGCCAACCAGCCCGCCAAGGTGCCACCCAAACCCGAATGACAGAATTGACATCCCACCGAGCGCGGTTCTTCACGCCCCCCCGACTATGCTCGCCGGATGAAAATTCCTGCGCCCAAGCATTCCTCCGTGCCAGCAGCGAATACCCGCGGTGGTACGGGCGCCACCGCGACGCGCAGCGCACTCGGCGCACTGCTGGCGCTCGGCCTCGTCGCCTGTGCGGCCGTCCCCACCGTGCCGGCGCCCGACCTGCAGCGCCAGGCGCAGACGCTGGAGGCGCGCCGGCTGGATGATCCGGGCCTGGCCGCCGCCGAGGCACGGCTGCATCTGCCCAACGCCGCCGATGCCGCTTGGACGCCGGACCGCATCACCGTGGCGGCCTGGTACTTCGATCCCACCCTGGCGCAGGCACGTGCCGGTGCGCGGCGCGCCGAGGCCGACGCGGCGCTGGCCGCCCAGCGCAGCAACCCCACCCTGCAGCTGAGCCCGCAAAAAATCTTCAGCGGCGCTGGCGTCGGTTCGCCGTGGACGATCGGCGCCGCCCTGCTGATTCCGCTGCTTCATCCGGGCGAGGCGGCGGCGCGCCGCGACATCGCCGCGGCCGATACCGAACAGGCGCGCGACCGGGCAGCGCTGGCGGTATGGCAGAGCCGCTCGCGTGCGCTCGGCGCGCTGCGCGGGGTGCTGCTGGCGCGCCGCGCGCAGGCGCTGGCGCAAACCGTCGCCACCGCCCAGGCCGGCTACCGCGACAGCGTGCGTCGGCGGGTCGCCGCCGGTGCCAGCGGCCGCGACGCCGAGCTGATCGCCGAACTCGACGCGCAGCGTGCGGCAGCCGATCTGGCCAACCGCACGGCGCAGCGCAGCGCGGCCGAACATGCGCTGGCCGGCGCGATCGGCGTGCCGTGGTCGGCGCTGCGCGCGGTGCCGTTGGCGTGGCCGCAGCTGCAGGCGCCGCCGGCGCCGGCCGCCCTGCCCGCCGCCGCGCTGGCGCAGGACGCCGCGTGGAACCGGCTCGATCTGGCCGCGCTGCTGGCGCACTACCGCGCCAGCGCGGCGCGGCTGCGCCAGGCGGCGGGCACGCGCTACCCGGCCACCTCGGTGGCGCCGGGCTACATCTACAATCGCGGCCAGCGCAAGTTCGCCTTCGGCATCAACGTCGAGCTGCCGCTGTTTCACGGCGCCGGCGCGCGCATCCGCGCGGCGGCCGCGGCGCGCGACGAGGCCGCCGCCGCGGTGCAGGCGCGCCAGGCGCAGATTCTCAACGCGCTGGACGCCGCGCGCGCCGACTATGCCGAACGCTACGCCGCCTGGCAGCGCATGCTCGACGTGGCTGCCGCCGCTCGCCAGAGCGCCGCGCGCGCCCGCACGCAGCGTCGCGCCGGACAGATCGACCGCGGCGGCGAAACGATCGCCGCGGTGGCTTCCGCGAACGCCGAGCTGGCTGCCGACGACGCGCTCACCGCCACGCTGAATTCGCTGGCCCGGCTGGAAGACGTACTGCAGCGCCCGCTGTGGCCGGTCTCCACGCTGGCGCCACCCGCGGCAACCGCTGCGCTGCCCTCCTCCTCCCTGACCGAGACTGCCCATGCGCACTGATTCCGGCTGGCATCGCGTCATTCTCGTCGGCGCCTGCGCCACGGCGCTGACGCTGCCCATGCCATCGCTGCAGGCCGCCACCAACCGCAGCGGCGGTGTGACCCTGCCCGCGGCCAGCGTCAACGCCAGCGGCATCACCACCACCGTGCTGCAGGCCACCCGGCAGACCAGCCAGGCGCAGGCCACCGCCAGCGTGCTGGATCCGCAGCCGCTGCTGGCGCTCGCCGCGCAGCTGCAGGCCGCGCACGCCAACGCCGTGGCGGCAGCGGTCGCCGCCCACAGCGCCAGCGTCGAGGCCAAGCGCACGGCGGCGCTGTATCACGATGGCGAAAACGCCTCGCTGCAACAGCTGCAGGCGACGGCTGCGGTGGCCGCACAGGCGCAGGCGCAGCAGCTGATCGCGCAGGCGCAGGACGTGGCCGCGCGCAGCAGTGCGCGGGCGCAATGGGGGCCGGCGCTGGCGACGCTGGCAGCGCGCGGACCGCAGGCGCTGAATGCCTACGCAAACGGTCATAGCGCGCTGCTGGCGGTGGTGCTGCCGGCAGGTCTGGCGACGCCGCCCGGCGACACCATTGCGCTGTCGCTGCCCGATCGCGGCCCGCTGCCGGCACGGCTGGTCGGTGCCTCGCCACGCGCCGATGCGGTGGTGCAGGGCGCGACCTATTTCTACCGCGCCGATGGCGCCGGCCTGCGCACGGATCAGCGGCTGAGTGCCAGCGTGCCGCTGGGCAGCGCTACGCAGACCGGCGTGACGGTACCGGATGCCGCGGTGATCTGGTATGCCGGCCAGCCGTGGGCCTACGTCGAGACCGCCGCCGGCCATTATCAGCGGCGACCGTTGAGCGTGGCTGCGCGCAACGCCAGCGGCTGGTTCGAGGCAAGCGGCTTTCGCGCCGGCGAGCGCGTGGTGGTACGTGGCGGCGAGCTGCTGCTCTCGCAGGAGCTGCTGCCGCCGCCTGGCGTGAAGCCCGCCGGAGGCGACGATGACGGCTGAGGTCGGCCTGACTCCGGCCGCTCGACCTGCACCGCGCCGCGTGATCGCGGCCGTCCCGATCCATCGCGCAGTGGCTGTCCGCTGCGCCACAGGCACCAACCCATGTTGAATGCGATTGTCGGTTTTGCGGTGCGCCTGCGCGGGGTGATGATCGCGCTGGCGGTGCTCGCCACGGCCTACGGTGTGCTCGCGCTGGGGCGCGCCCGGCTCGACGTGTTTCCGGAATTCGCGCCGCCGCAGGCGATCGTGCAGACCGAGGTGCCGGGCTTCGCGCCCAGCCAGGTCGAGACGCTGGTGACGCAGCCGCTGGAAAACGCGCTGGCCGGCGCCGGCGCGCTCAGCAGCATGCGCTCCAAGTCGCTGCAGGGCCTGTCGATGATCACCCTGACTTTCCGCAATGGCAGCGATCTGCAGCGCGTGCGCCAGACCGTGAGCGAGCGGCTGCAGCGGGTGGCCAGCACCCTGCCCGCCGGCGCACGCACGCCGGTGCTGCTGCCGCTGTCGTCGTCGTCCGGCATTGTGCTGACGATCGGCGTGACCTCGCACAAGCTCGATGCGCTGCAGCTGCGCACGCTGGCCGACTGGACGCTGAAGCCGCAGCTGCTGTCGGTGCCCGGCGTGTCCGACATCAGCGTTTACGGCGGTGACGAGCGCCAGCTGCAGATCCAGGTGCATCCGCAGGCACTGGCGCGCTACGGCTTGTCGATGCAGCAGGTGATGGCGGCGGCAAGTCGTGCCACCGGCCAAGCCGGCGGCGGCTTCGTCGAGAACGCCAGCCAGCGCATCGTGCTGGCACCCACCGGCCTGGCGACCACGCCGGCGCAGATCGCCGAGGTGGTGCTGAAGGCGCACAACGGCAGCGTGCTGCGGCTGGGCGACGTGGCCACGGTGAGCAACGCCGCAGCGCCGGCCGCCGGTACCGCCTCGATCATGGGCAAGCCGGGCGTGATGCTGGTGATCGCCGAGCAGTACGGCGCAGACACCGTGCGCCTGACCCAGGCGCTGGATGCGCGGCTGCAATCGTTGAAACCCGCGCTCACCGCGCAGCACGTGACGCTGTACCCGGCGCTGTTCCGGCCGGCCAACTTTATCGACGCGGCGGTCACCCATCTGCGCGATGCGCTGCTGATCGGTGCGGCGCTGGTGCTGCTGGTGCTGTTTCTGTTCCTGCGCAACGCGCGCGCGGCGCTGATCTCGGCGGTGGCGATTCCGCTGTCGCTGCTGGCGGCAGTGGTGGTGCTGGAGCACTTCGGGCTGGGGCTGAACACGATGACCCTGGGCGGCCTGGCGATCGCCATCGGCGAAGTGGTGGACGACGCCATCATCGACGTGGAGAACATCGTGCGCCGGCTGCGCCTGAACCGGCTCGAAGCCGCGCCGCTGCCTGCCGTGGAGGTGGTGCTGGTGGCCTCGCTGGAGGTGCGCGGCGCGGTGATCTACGCCACCTTCATCGTGGCGCTGGTGTTCGTGCCGGTGATCACGCTGTCCGGCGTGGCCGGCAGCCTGTTCGCGCCGCTGGGCATCGCCTACATCGCCGCCATCATGGCCTCGCTGGTGGTAGCGCTGACGGTGACGCCGGCGCTGGCGCTGACCCTGCTGCGCAGCACCGACGATGCGCCGGAGCCGGCGCTGCAGCGGCGCATCAAGCAGCGCTACGCCGGCCTGCTGGCGCGCGTGGAGCAGCATCCGCGCGCGCTGCCGATCGTGGTGGCGGTGCTCTGCGTGGCCGCGCTGGCGGTGCTGCCGTTCCTGCAGAGCAGCTTTCTGCCGCAGCTGCGCGAAGGCCATTACATCGTGCACATGCGGCTGGCGCCGGGCGCCTCGCTGCAGGCCTCGCAGGATCTGGGCGCGCATGTCAGCCAGGCGCTGCTGGCCGTGCCGGGGGTGCGCTCGGTGGCGCAGCGCACCGGCCGCAGCGCGCGCGTGGTTGACCCCTCGCCGATCTTTGTCACGGAGTTCGAGGTGGATCTGAAACCGCTTTCCGGCCCCGGCCAGCAGCGCGCGCTGAAAAACATCCGGCAGGCGCTGACGCCGTTCGCGGGAGGCAACTTCTCGGTCAGCACCTTCCTCAGCGAGCGCATCCACGAAACCATGTCCGGCTATACCGCGCCGGTGGTGGTGAAGATCTATGGCAACCAGCTCGATCAGCTCGACAGCCTGGCGCAGCAGTCGGCCACGGTGTTGTCCAGCCTGCCGGGCGCCTCGTACGTGCAGGTACAGGCGGCGCAAGGCGAGCCGCAGCTGTCGATCCGCCTGCGCCAGGACGTGCTCTCGCGCGACGGCATCGCGCCGGCCGACGTGCTCGACACCCTGCAGGCCGCGTACGCCGGCACACGGGTGGGACAGGTGCTGGATGGCAACCGCGTGTTCGATGTCGAGGTGATCCTGCCGCCGGCGCTACGACAGGATCCGGCCAGCGTGGGCGCGCTGCCGATCAGCGCTCCCGACGGACGCCAGTGGCCGCTGTCGGCGCTGGCCGACCTGACGATGAGCCAGGGCCGCGTGATGGTGCTGCACGAGGACGGCCAGCGCGTGCAGGTGGTCACCGTGAATCTGCGCGGCGCGAATGCCGCCGCATTCACGCGCCGTGCGCAGCAGGCGCTGGCGCATGACATCACGTGGCCGCCCGGCACCTATCCGGTGTTCGGCGGCGATGCGGCGGCGCAGTCGGCGGCCACCCACCAGCTGCTGGCGCACGGCGCGCTGGCGCTGGCCGGGGTGATCGTGCTGCTGTATCTGGCGCTGCGCAGCCTGCGTTCGGTGACGCTGGTGCTGGTCAACCTGCCGTTCGCGCTGGTCGGCGGCGTGGCAGTGGCGCTGCTGATGGGTGGCACGCTGAGCCTGGGCGGGCTGGTCGGCTTCGTCACGCTGTTTGGCATCAGTGTGCGCAACTCGATCATGCTGGTGTCGCACTACCGCCATCTGGTCGAGGTCGAGGGCTTGCCGTGGAACATGGACACCGCCCAGCGCGGCGCCGCCGAGCGGCTGGTGCCGATCCTGATGACCGCGCTGGTCACCGCGCTGGGACTGTTGCCGCTGGCGCTTACCGCCGGCGCGCCGGGCAACGAGATCGAGGGCGCGATGGCCGCGGTGATCCTGGGCGGCCTGCTCACCTCGACGATCCTCAACTTGCTGGTACTGCCGGTACTGTCGGTGCGGTGGCTGTCTTTCCAGCCGCCGCCGGAGGCCGGGGCGGCGCTGTCGCTACCCGCTGTGTGATACGCCGGCTTTACTTGTCGGTTGTCACCATGTAATCCACTGCTGCCTTGATCTCGGCGTCGCTGCAATTGCCGCAGGCGCCCTTGGCAGGCATCGCCTTGAAGCCGTGCAAGGCATGCTCGATCAGCACGTCGATGCCCTGCGCGATACGTGGTACCCACGCTGTCTTGCTGCCGTGACAAGCCACGCAGGTGGCCTGATAAATTGCCCCTCACCAGAGCGCGCGACGACCACCATGGTTGTCGCCGGCGTGGTTGTTGGCGACGTCGGAGCGGCCGCCTTACGCTGGCCGGATGTCTTTGCTTGAATTTTCCAGCTCGTCGGCCGCGCCACCCGTCGGGCGCCCTGTCGCGCCGTCTGAACTCCGCTGGCAACCTGGCTGACCAACAACGGACAGAGTATCCCGTTGCAGCGCGAGGTGCTTTGGGGCACCGCGACGGAGAGGAGCTTCTGGGACTTGGCCGAGACCGGATGACGAGAATACATGTCGGAGAACTTTACATGTGGACTTGTGCGCAGAAGTGGTCCCGCCGGGGCGGGTTTCCGGGCCATTGCACCGCCAAAAACTTTTGATTGATGGCCTTGCTGCCCAGCAGACCAGGGCCCTCCTTACCTTGGTTGCGGATGAATGTCTCCCGTCCGTGCGGCCAGCGGATTGCCTCAATTGTTTGGCTTGTTCATGGGTCCGGCGGCGATGCGGGTGGGGTCTTTGTCTGGCTGTCGCAACTTCTTGACGCAATAGCTTGTCGTAATTTCTTACAGAATCGCTTTGAAATTTTCCCAGTGGCTCGTTTTCGCGCATTCATATGACTTTTAACGTATTGAACTTACAAGTAATTATTTTTCTATTCCAAGTTGGCATGAGTAATGCTTTGCACTTGGCGAGGGCAGCCTGATACCAATCAGCGACCTGATTCCCCACATCACGCATCCAACGTTGCAAGCCGGTAAGTCAGCGGCGGGGTTCGGGCGGCGGCGACGATGAGGCGAGGGACGAGTGCCGCCAAGTCGAAGCGGCGATTGAAGCGGTAACA
>JAJYSM010000024.1 GCA_021793575.1 Pseudomonadota bacterium | reverse complement strand
CGGTTCAACCTCAAGATTCTCGTCCCTCGCCTACTGGTCGCCGTCGCTCGCTGCAAACCTTGGCCAGAGTGGCGCTTGCGGGCCATCACACCCTTGCGAACGGCTTAACTTCAGCGCGAATCAGGAGTAACGATCGCAGAGTGTCCGGGCGGCCCTGCAACCAGAGCCGCCGTCGCTCAAAGCGAAAAACGGCGCCGCATCTTTGCGGCGCCGTTCCTGTCTCCAGCGTGGCTTCAATCGATCAGAGTGCTTCGAAGATCCCTGCCGCGCCCATGCCGGTGCCGATGCACATGGTGACCATGCCGTATTTCTGCTTGCGCCGGCGCATGCCGTGCACCAGCGTGGCGATGCGGATGGCGCCGGTGGCGCCAAGCGGATGGCCGAGCGCGATGGCGCCGCCCAGTGGGTTGACCTTGGCCGGGTCCAGCTTGAGGTCGCCCATCACGGCCAGTGCCTGCGCGGCAAAGGCCTCATTCAGTTCGATCCAGTCGAGCTGATCCTGGTTCAATCCGCATTGTTTCAGCGCCTTGGGGATCGCTTCCTTCGGTCCGATGCCCATCACCTCGGGCTTGACGCCGGCGACGGAGAAGCCGACGAAGCGGGCCAGCGGGGTGAGGTTGTACTCCTTGATCGCCTTTTCGCTGGCCAGCATCACCGCGCCTGCGCCGTCGGACATCTGCGATGAGTTGCCGGCGGTGACGCTGCCGCCGAACTGCGGGTTGCGGAACACGGTTTTCAGCTTGGCCAGCACCTCCAGCGTGGTGCCGGCACGCGGACCTTCGTCGGTGTCGATGCGGCGGCTGTCGGTGACGATGCCGCGGGTGGCGAGGTTGGGGTAATGGTCGTCCAGCGCGAACGGGCTGATCTCGCCGGTGAATTCACCGGCGGCGATCGCGGCCAGCGCGCGGCGATGGCTTTCAACCGCGAAGGCGTCCTGCTGCTCGCGCGACACCTTCCACTGCTTGGCCACGTTCTCGGCGGTGATGCCCATGCCGTAGGCGATGCCGATGTGCTCATTGCTGAAGATGGCGGGATTCATGGCGATCTTGTTGCCCATCATCGGCACCATGCTCATGCTCTCGGTGCCGCCGGCGAGCATCAGGTCGTCCTCGCCGAGGCGGATACGGTCGGCGGCCATCGCCACCGCCTGCAGGCCGGAAGAGCAGAAGCGGTTGATGGTGACGCCGGGCACGGTGTCGGGCAGGCCGGCCAGCAGCACGCCGATGCGCGCCACGTTCATGCCCTGCTCGGCTTCGGGCATGGCGCAGCCGATGATGGCGTCGCCGATACGATGCGGGTCGATCCCGGGGCACTGCGCCATCACGGCGCGGATCACGTGGGCCAGCATGTCGTCCGGGCGGGTGTTGCGGAACACGCCGCGCGGCGCCTTGCCGACCGGGGTACGGCTGGTGGCGACGATGTAGGCGTCTTGTACTTGCTTGGTCATGGTGTTCGGTCCTGATGGAGTGGAAACGGGGAACAGGGAACGGGGAACGTGCAGATGGCGCTTGCGTGTGGCTGCCGGCTCGGACGTTTCGTTCTCGTACCCTCCAAATCTATAGAGCTTGGGAACCAGGCCCGGAGCAGGGTGGTGACCACATCGCTTGCTGCAGTCCACCCGTTCCCTGTTACCCGTTCCCTGTTACCGCTTTTCAATTGCGCAGCGGCTTGCCGGTGGTCATGGTGTGGGCGATGCGGGCCTGGGTTTTCTCGGTCTGCGCCAGCGCCACGAAGTGCTTGCGCTCCAGCGCCAGCAGCCATTCCTCGTCGACCAGCGAACCTCGCTCGATGGCGCCGCCGCAGAGGCAGTCGGCGATGCGCGTGGCGATGTCGATGTCGTGCGGCGAGGCGAAGTAGCCGGCCTGCAGGTTGGCCAGCGAGGCTTTGAAGGTGGCTGTGCCGATATCTCCGGCGACCGGCACGTTGCGCCCCGGCAGCGGCGGGCGATAGCCGCTTTCGGCGAGCGAGCGGGCCACCTGCTTGGCGACGTAGAGCAGCTCGTAGCTGTTGAACACGATCACGTCGCTGTCGCGCAGCAGGCCCATGTTCTTCGCCTCGATCGCGCTGGGCGACACCTTGGCCATGGCGATGGTCTCGAACACCTTCTTCAGTTCCTCGAACGGGTCGCCCGGGTTCGCCTTCGCCGCGCGCACGGCCAGCTCGTGCAGGCCGCCGCCGGCCGGCAAAAGGCCCACACCGGCTTCGACCAGGCCGATGTAGCTTTCCAGCGCCGCGACCGTGCGCGCGGAATGCATCTGGAACTCGCAGCCGCCGCCAAAGGCCATGCCGCGCACGGCGGATACCACCGGCACCAGCGAGTACTTGATCGCCATGCTGGTGGCCTGGAAGTTGGCCACCATCTTCTCGAAGTCGGCGATCTTGCCGGCCTGCAACAGGCCGAGCGCGCCTTTCAGATCGGCGCCGGCGGAGAACGGTTCGCCGGTCTGCCAGATCACCACGGCCTTGAGCTTCTCTTCGGCGATCCTGATCGCGTGCTGCACACCGTCCAGCACGAAGTCGTTGACCGTGTTCATCTTGGTCTTGAACGAGAGAATGCCGACGCCGTCGTCGCCCAGCGTCCACAGACGTACGCCCTCGTTCTCCCATACCGTGGTGCCCTGGTCGAACTTCTCGCCGAGGATCGGATCGGGGAACAGCTGGCGCGCGTAGACCGAGTGCTGCGAGCGTGGCTTGTCGGCGTTGGCGCTGGCCGAGTACGAGCCGTCCTTGCCGTGCACACCGCTGCGGCCGTCGGTGACCCAGGCCGGCAGCGGCGCGCTGCTCATGGCCTTGCCGGCGGCGATGTCCTCGTTGATCCAGCCGGCGATCTGCTGCCAGCCGGCGGCCTGCCAGGTCTCGAACGGGCCGAGCTTCCAGCCGTAGCCCCAGCGGATGGCGAAGTCGACGTCGCGCGCGGTGTCGGCGATGTCGGCCAGGTGGTAGGCGGTGTAGTGGAACAGGTCGCGGAAGCTGGCCCACAGGAACTGCGCCTGCGGATCGCTGGAGCCGCGCAGCTTGGCGAACTTCTCGGCTGGATCGCGGATGGCCAGGATCGCGGCGACCTCGTCGGACGGCTTCTGCTCTGAGGGCCGGAAGTCCTGTCTTTCAACATCCAGCACCACGATGTCCTTGCCCACTTTCTTGTAGAAGCCGCCACCGGTCTTCTGCCCCAGCGCGCCCTTGTCGATCAGGCCCTGCAGCCACACCGGCGCCTTGAAGTACTGGTGCCACGGGTCGTCGGGCAGGGTGTCGGCCATGGTCTTGATGACGTGCGCCATGGTGTCCAGGCCAACCACGTCGGCAGTGCGGTAGGTGGCGCTTTTCGGCCGGCCCAGCGCGGGGCCGGTGAGCGCGTCGACGGTATCGAAGCCCAGCTTGAACTGGTCGGTGTGGTACATCGCCGCCAGCATCGAGAACACGCCGATGCGGTTGCCGATGAAGTTCGGCGTGTCCTTGGCGATCACCACGCCCTTGCCTACCGTGGTGGTGAGGAACGCCTCCAGCCCGGCGACCACGGCTGGATCGGTGAGCCGGGTCGGGATCACCTCGACCAGGTGCATGTAGCGCGGCGGATTGAAGAAGTGCACGCCGGTGAAGCGGTGGCGCATTTCCTGCGGCAGCGCCTCGGCCAGGCCGTTGATCGACAGGCCGGAGGTATTGCTGGCCAGCACCGCGGTGGCGGAGATGTGGGGGGCGATCTTGCGATACAGGTCGAGCTTCCAGTCCATCCGCTCGGCGATCGCCTCGATCACCAGGTCGACGTCCTTCAACTGTGCCAGATCATCGTCGTAATTGGCCGGGATGATCGCCGTAGCAAGATTCTTGTCGGCCAGCGGTGCAGGCGACAGCTTGGCGAGGTTGGCAATGGCCTTGAGCGCGATACCGCTCTTCGGGCCACCCGATGCTGGCAGGTCGAACAACACAGTCTCGACGCCAGCGTTGGTGAGGTGGGCGGCGATCTGCGCGCCCATGACGCCGGCGCCGAGCACGGCCGCCTTGCGGATGCGTAACGCTGAGTGGCTTGAAGGTACAACGGTCATTGGCTTCTCCGATGGAACAAACGCGAACAATGGCAGGAAGGTGCAGTCGGATCGACTGAAGGTGCAGATCTTGAGTGTGCAGGTCTAGGGATGACTCAGTCCGGCGACGGCGAAACGGATAAGGTGCTGGGCGGTTTGCTCACGGTGCAGATGCTCGCTGACATCACTCTTGCGCTGGATCATGCCGAAGCCGGACATTGCGTGAGTCAAGGCGCCGGTGACCAGGTCGATGCGCCAGTAGAGTTCCGGCTTGCTCAGCTGTGGCAGCAGGCGGGCGAACTCGGCGGTGAATTGACGCATCACATGGCCGTAGTTCTCGGACAGGAACTGGCGCAAGGTGTCATCGTGCTCGGCAAACGCCCGCGCCAACACGCGCATGAAGAGCGAGCCGTTGCCATCGTGCGACAACTCCAGCGCTGGGCGGATATAGGCCGCCAGCACGTCTTCCAGGGTGGTTTGCGGCTGGCCGACCACCTTGGCGAGTTCGGCCAGGCGGTGTTGGTTGAGTGCGTCCAGCCGGCGCCGGAACACCTGCTCGACCAGCTTGTCCTTGGAGCCGAAGTGATAATTCACCGCGGCGAGATTGACACCGGCGACCGTCGTCAACTGGCGCAGCGAGGCACCGTCGAAGCCGTGCTGCGCGAACAGCGCCTCGGCGGCACCGAGTATGCGTTCCTTGGTGGAGCCGGAGCTGTTCACGGTCAAGATCATACCTGGGCGACACGCCGGTTCAAACGATCGTTTGAGCATACGCGGACAGCTCCGCAGCCGTCAAACGATCGTTTATGGCGTGCCCCGGTGACTTGCGTATCAGTTAGAATCTGTCAGACTTTCATGGGCTAAATCCTCAATCTTTGTCAGATTTAGTCGTCGGACTGCCCCGACAGTCCACTGTCCCACTTTCCCTATCCGTTTCCCGGAGCAGATCCGCATGGCGCTGGAGCGCACCCTTTCCATCATCAAGCCCGACGCCGTTGCCAAGAACGTCATCGGCGAAATCTACGCACGCTTCGAAAAGGCTGGCCTGAAAGTCGTTGCTGCCAGAATGAAGCAGCTGTCGCGCAAGGAGGCCGAGGGCTTCTATGCAGTTCACCGCGAGCGGCCGTTCTTCAACGCGCTGGTGGAGTTCATGATCTCCGGCCCGGTGATGATCCAGGCGCTGGAGGGCGAGAATGCCGTACTCAGGCATCGCGACCTGATGGGCGCCACCAATCCGAAGGAAGCGGCTGCCGGCACCATCCGCGCCGACTTCGCCGACTCCATCGACGCCAATGCGGTCCACGGCTCCGACGCCGTCGACACGGCCAAGGTCGAAATCGCCTATTTCTTCGCCGCGACGGATGTGCTTTCGCGCTGAGGTATCCACGTTGTGAATCAGGCTGTCGCGATTCCACCATCCAAAGTCAATCTGCTCGATTTCGATCGGCAAGGTCTGCGTGATTTCTTCACGCAGATCGGCGAGAAGCCGTATCGCGCCGAGCAGGTGATGAAGTGGATCTATCACGACCTGGAAGACAGCTTCGAGAACATGACCGACGTGGGCAAGGCGCTGCGCGCCAAGCTCAACGAGGTCTGTTATGTCGGCGCGCCGAAGACTCTGCTGGACAAGGCCGCTACCGACGGTACCCACAAGTGGCTGTTGGGCATGGACAGCGGCAATGCGATCGAGACGGTCTACATCCCCGAGCCGACCCGCGGCACGCTGTGCGTGTCCTCGCAGATCGGCTGCGCGCTGAACTGCCAGTTCTGCTCCACCGGCGCGCAGGGCTTCAATCGCAACCTGTCCACCGCCGAGATCATCGGCCAGGTGTGGGTGGCGGCGAAATACCTGGGCAACGTCACCCATCAGAACCGCCGCATCACCAACGTGGTGATGATGGGTATGGGCGAGCCGCTGGCCAATTTCGACAACGTGGTCAAGGCAATGCGGCTGATGCGCGACGACCTTGGCTTTGGCCTGGCGGCCAAGCGCGTCACCCTGTCGACTGCCGGCATGGTGCCGCTGATCGACCAGCTGTCCGATGCGATCGACGTATCGCTGGCGGTATCGCTGCATGCGGCCAACGACGAGCTGCGCACCGAGCTGGTACCGCTCAACAAGCGTTATCCGATCGCCGAGCTGCTGGCAGCCTGCCAGCGCTGGGTGGCGCGCAAGCCACGCACCTCGATCACCTTCGAATACACCTTGATGAAGGGCGTCAACGATCAGCCCGAGCACGCCCGTCAGCTGATCAAGCTGATGCGCAAACTGCCTGCGTGCAAGGTCAACCTGATTCCGTTCAATCCCTTCCCCGGCACCCGCTTCGAGCGTTCGGATGCGAATGACATCCGTGACTTCCAGACGCAGTTGTTGAATGCCGGCGTGCTGACCATGTTGCGGCGTACGCGTGGCGACGATATCGACGCGGCCTGTGGCCAACTGGCCGGGCAGGTGACCGATCGCACGCGGCGCAGCGCCGATCTTCGCAAACGGCACGATGAAGGAGTGATGCATGCGCTTTGATCGGACGCTGATTTTTAGTCTGCTGCTGACGCTGGCCGGCTGTGTCACCACGCATACCGACAGCAACCTGCTGGGCAAGAACATGCCCAAGACCAGCAAGGCACAGCAGGCGGTGGATGCCGCCCGCGTGCATACCGAGCTTGGCCAGCGCTACATGGCCAACGGTGACCTGCAGTCGGCTCTGGTCAAGCTGAACATGGCGCTGAAGTTCGATCCCGACTACGCGCCGGCCCACACGGTCATCGCGGTGCTGTACGAGCGCATCAACAATCTTCCCGAGGCTGAGCTGAATTTCCGCAAGGCGCAGGAGCTTGAACCCACCAAGGGCGCGGAGAACAACAACCTCGGGCAGTTCCTTTGCCGCACCGGGAAATCAGCCGAGGCGCTGGCCTATTTCAAGAAGGCGGTGGCCGACCCGTTCTACCAGACGCCCGACATGGCGCTGACAAATGCCGGGGTATGTCAGCTGAAGATTAACGATATTCCGGGGGCTGAAGCGAGTTTTCGTGACGCGATCGCGCATAATCCGAACAATGCAGAGGCACTCTTTCAGCTTGCGAATACGCTCTACATGCATAACGATGCGTTTCGCGCGCGCGCGTTCATCCAGCGTTTTGATGCGCTGGGCCAGCCGACGCCGGCCGCGTTGAAGCTTGGCTACGATATCGAGTCCCGTCTGGGTAACCGGGAAGGTGCCCTCGTCTACAGCAAGCGACTGCACAGCCTGTTCCCGGATTCGGTGCAGGCGCACGCACTCACCCCCACCAGCCCATGACCACCATGCAGCCCATTCCGGCCCCACAGGATGCAAATGATTCCGACCTGTTCGGTGTCAATCTGCCTGAATTGGGCGTCCCGTCCACACAGCCCCACGGCGCAAGCTTCGGTGCTCAGCTGCATGCAGCGCGTGAAGCGCGCGGACTGGATCTTGACTCGTGTGCGCATGCGCTGCGACTTCCGTCACGCATACTGCGTCAGCTCGAGCAAGGCGAATGCGACGCCATCGACTCGAAAATCTATCTTGCCAGCTACATCGGCAAGTACGGCCGCCATCTGGGCATCGACGAGGCGTCGATTCAGGGGGAGCTCGCCCGTATCAGGCAGGTCGAGCCAAGCTTGGTGACGACCGGTGGCATTTCGCATTCGCGTTTCCTTTTCGATCGTTACGCGACTGCTGCGACTTATGTGGTACTGACGGCGGTATTCGTGGTGCCGATGATCTGGCTGGGCGTGCGCGGTACGCTGGATCGCTCGATCACCCACCTGGCTCCGCTGGATGCCGCACCGGTGGCGCAGCAGGACGCACCCGCCACTGCCGGCAGCGCGGGAGCGGTACTGGCCAGCCACGGCACGGTGCGGTTGTCCGCTCCCAAATTGAGTGAGCCACAGGCGCAGGAGCAACCTTTGCTTGCTTCGATGGCACCGTTTCCGAATATGGATAGCAGCAGCGTGCAGCCAGCCCAGCCGGCCGTGCCGGCTGCCAACAGCGGAACCGGCAGTCACAGCCTCGGGCTCAGCCTGACCGCGCCCAGCTGGGTCGAAGTCACCGACAGCGACGGTACGCGGCTGGAATACGGGCTGCTGCCGGCCGGCAGCACCAAGACGTATCACAGTGATCAGCCGCTGGATGTGCGTATCGGCAATGCCACTGCGGCGCAGATCAGCATCGACGGCCAGTCGGTCCCGCTGGACGATTTTCGGCACGCCAACGTGGCGCACTTTCGCGTGCAGATGCAGGACGGCAAGGCCTCCGCGGCCAGTCTCTGATCAGCGCCCGGGCCGCTCCGGCGGCTCATTTCGGTTATGCTTGTCCACTGCCCGCTCGATGCCGAGCGGGCCTGCTTGTTTCTGCCTTTTAACTTCTTGCCGCGTTGACTACTGGCATGCTCCAGCGTCGACCGGCCCTGATGGGTGAATGCATGGCATTTGACGAATACGACAAATACGAACAGAGCGAACTCGTCCAGAAGTGGCTGCGTGAAAACGGGCTGTCCATTGTCGTCGGTATCGCGATTGGCCTGGTAGGCATCTTTGGCTGGCAGCAGTGGCGCAATCACCAGGCACGCAACGAGAGCGCGGCAGCGCAACTCTATCAGCAGGTTCGCGGTGCACTGGCCTCGGGCAATGCCGCGGAGGCAACTAGCCTGACTGATCAGTTGATGAAGGACTACGCCAAATCGCCGTATGCGGTTTTCGCGCTCAGCGATCAGGCGCGCCAGCAGGTGCAGGACAAGCAGCTGGACAAGGCCGAGGCGTCGCTGCAGTGGGCCCAGGCCCATGCCGGTGAGCCCGCGCTGAAGGCGCTGGTGGACCTACGCCTGACGCAGGTGGAGCTGGCGCGTGGCAACGGTGCAACAGCGCTGGCCACACTCGATCAGATTCCGGCGGGCAGCTACCAGGGACTGGCGCAGGAACTCCGCGGTGATGCGCTGGTCAAGCTTGGGCGTTCTGATGATGCACGCAAGGCCTATCAGATGGCCCTGTCGACGTTGGGCGGAGAAGCGCCGCAGCGCGGTGCCTTGCAGATGAAACTCGATGATTTGGCCGTGGCCGGGAAGCAGGGTGCATGAAACCTGAAATGATGAAACGCGTCTTGCTGATCACTTTGACCTCGCTCGTAGGGCTTGCCGGCTGCCATTCCTTCAAGAAGGAAAATGTCCAGCCACCGACACCGCTGATCAAGGATTTCAAGCCGACCGTCAAGGTCACCCGGCTGTGGCGAACCAGTGTCGGTGACGGCGCCGGCGAAAGCGGCGTGCGCCTGCGTCCGAGTGTGGTCGACGGTGTGCTGTATGCCGACAGCACCGACGGCAAGCTGGCCGCGATCGATGCGAATACCGGCAAGACGCTGTGGTCGAAAAGCTCGCGCACCCACGGCTGGTTCGGTTGGGGCGACAAGAAGCGCAAGGACGCCATGTACGCCGGCGGTCCGGTGGTGGCAGGCGATCTGCTTGCAGTCGGCACACTCGACGGCCACGTCTACGGTGTGAATGCCAAGGACGGCGCCCCGCGCTGGGAAGCCGAACTGGATTCCGAGGTGCTGGCGTCGCCGGCGATTGCCGGTGATCTGGTGGTGGTTCGCACCGAGGATGGTCGCGTCTACGGCCTTGATGCCGCCACCGGCAAACGGCGTTGGGTCTACGACCAGGGCAATGTGCCGCTGCTCAGCCTGCGTGGCAACGGCGGCCTGCTGGTGGCCAATGGCGTGGTGTTTTTCGGCAGCGACGACGGCAAGCTGATCGCACTTCGGCTGGACAACGGCTCGAAGCTGTGGGAACAGCGGCTGGCCAGCGGCGAAGGCCGCACCGAGATCGACCGCCTGGATGATGTCGACGGCTCGGTGCTGCTCGACGGAACCACGCTGTATGCTGCGGCCTACCATGGCAATCTGGCGGCGGTGGATGGCCCCAGCGGGCGTCCGCTGTGGGCGCATCCGTTCTCCAGCTTCGATTCGCTGGCGATCGGCGGCAACGCGATCTTTGGCGTTGACGACAACTCGCAGGTGTGGGCCTTCGATAGGTCCGGCGGTGCGGACATCTGGAAGAACGCTGCGTTGAAGTACCGTTGGCTGACCGGGCCGGCGGTGCAGGGTGACTACGTGGTGGTCGGCGATCTGGACGGCTATGTGCACTGGCTGCAGACCGGTGACGGCGCGCTGGCAGCACGCGAGCGGCTGTCCAAGAAGGCCATCCGTGCGCAGCCGCTGGTGGTGGGCGACACCGTCTACGTCGAGGACGTGAAGGGCCATATCGGCGCTTACCGTCTGTCCGCGCACTGATCGCGCCGACCGTGCCTCCATCATGCTGCCCGTAGTCGCCCTGGTCGGTCGTCCCAATGTCGGCAAATCGACCCTCTTCAACGTACTGACGCGCAGCCGCGACGCGCTGGTGGCCGACATGCCTGGCGTCACCCGCGACCGTCACTACGGCGTCTGCCGCAGCGGCGAGCGGCCGTTCGTGGTGGTCGATACCGGCGGCCTGTCGGGCGTCGAGGAGGCGATGGATGTATTGACCGCGAAGCAGGTGCGGCTGGCGATCGAGGAAGCCCACGTGCTGGTGTTCGTGGTGGACGCCCGCGACGGCCTGCTGCCGCAGGATCACGTGATCCTCAACGAGCTGCGGCGCAGCGGCAAGCCGATCATCGCGGCGGTCAACAAGACCGACGGACTGGACGAGCAGAACGCGCTGGCCGAGTTCGCCGGCTTCGGCCTCGCGGCCACGCTGCCGCTGTCCGCTGCGCATAACCGCGGCACCGACGAGCTGATCGCGCTGGTGCTGCCGCTGCTGCCGGTCGACGAGGAAAGCACGCTTGAGGCCGAGGGCGAGGGCGGCAGCATCCGCGTCGCCATCGTCGGCCGTCCGAACGCCGGCAAATCCACCCTGATCAACCGTTTGCTCGGCGAGGAGCGGCTGATCGTCTCCGACGTCGCCGGCACCACCCGCGACCCGATCCGGGTGGCGCTGGAACGCGACGGCAAGCGCTACACGCTGATCGACACTGCCGGCATCCGGCGCAAGGCACGGGTGGAAGAGGCGCTGGAGAAATTCAGCGTGATCAAGACGCTGCAGTCGATCGCCGCCGCCCAGGTAGTGGTGGTGATGATCGACGCGCGCGAAAACCTGGCCGACCAGGATCTCACCCTGATCGGCTACGCGATGGACGAAGGCCGCGCGCTGGTGATCGCCATCAACAAGTGGGACGGCATGGACAAATACCAGCGCGACGAGTGCATCCGCGCGCTGGATCGCCGGCTGGTGTTCGTCGACTGGGCCAAGCAGGTGTATATCTCCGCCTTGCACGGTTCAGGCCTGCGTGAACTGATGCGCGCGGTGGTGCGCGCGCATGCATCCGCGACCAAGGAGCTGGTCTCCTCCGAGCTCACCAAGACGCTGGAAAAGGCCTACGAGGGCTATCAGCCGCCGCTGGTCAATGGCCACGCGCCGAAGTTGCGCTTTGCCCATCCGGGGGGCAGCAACCCGCCCACCATCGTGATCCACGGTACCCGCACCAAGCACATCGCGCCGGCGTACCAGCGTTACCTTGAAAACTTCTTCCGCAAGCGCTTCCGGCTGGAAGGCACACCGGTGCGCATCGCCTTCCGCGAGGGCGAAAACCCGTACGCGGGACGCACGAAGGTGCTGACCAAGGAGCAGCAGCAAAAGGCCCGGCGCCGGGTCAGCGATCTGATCAAGCGCACGCGCTGAGCGCGGGCTGCTCGCGCCGGCCGGCTTCTCGTAGACTGCCCGCATGAGCGAACCCCTGAACCGCGACGCCTGGCTCACCGCGCTGCGCGCGCGCACTTCCGAACTGGCGCCGACCCAGGCGCTCGCCCTGCAAGCGCAGGGTGCGCTGCTGCTCGACGTGCGTGAGGATGCCGAGCGCGCCGCCGGCACGCCCGCCGGCGCGCTGGGCCTGTCGCGCGGCTTCCTTGAACTGCGCATCGAGCAGGTTGAAGCCGATCGCCAGCGTCCCATCGTCGCGCTGTGCGGCAGCGGCCAGCGTTCGCTGCTCGCGGCCGAGACCCTGCTGCGCATGGGCTATCACAAGGTGAGCTCGGTGGCCGGCGGCTTTGCGCGCTGGAAAGCCGAAGGGCTGCCGCTGGCAGCGGCTGCGCTGGATGCCGACGCGATGGAGCGCTATGCCCGCCAGCTTCGTCTGCCGCAGGTCGGCGCTGCGGGCCAGGCTGCACTGGCGGCCGCCAAAGTGGTGCTGCTGGGCGCCGGCGGCCTCGGTTCGCCCGCGGCGCTGTATCTGGCGGCGGCCGGGGTGGGCCAGCTCACCCTGATCGACGACGACGTGGTCGAACGCTCCAACCTGCATCGGCAGATCATCCATGCCGACGCGCGGGTGGGCATGGCCAAGACCGAATCGGCGCGCATCGCGCTGCTCGCGCTCAATCCGCGCATCCGCATCGAGACCCGCCGCGAGCGTCTGCAGGCCGACAACGTGGAGCGGCTGCTCGCGGGGCAAGATCTGCTGATCGACGGCGCCGACAATTTCTCCACGCGCTATCTGCTGGCTGCCGCCACGCTGCGACTTAAGCTGCCAATGGTGTACGGCGCGGTCGAGCGATTCAGCGGCCAGCTCAGCGTGTTCGATCCGCGCCGCAGCGACTCGCCGTGCTATCGCTGCCTGTTTCCCGAGCCGCCCGGCGCGGCGGCGGCGCCCAACTGCAGCGAGGCCGGCGTGCTCGGCGTGCTGCCCGGCCTCGTCGGCCTGCTGCAGGCCACCGAAGCGCTGAAGCTGATCCTGGGGCTGGGCGAGTCGATGGTCGGGCGCCTGCTGCAGGTCGATGCACTCGACCTGCGCTTCAGCGAGATCCGCCTGCCGCGCGACCCGAACTGTCCGGGCTGCGGCGCGGGCGCGACCTTCAGCGGCTATGCGGATATTGCCCGCGCGTGCGGCGCCGCAGGCTGAGTCAGCGCGCACCCTGCAGATCGGCGGGAATCAGCGCATGCACGGCGGCATCGCGGGGCTGGCCATCCACCCACAGCCGATGCCGGGCGATCGCCTCGAGCTGCGCTCCCAGCTTTTCCGCCGTGCGCCGGCTGGCGTGGTTGTCCGGCAGCACCACGATCTCGATGCGGGCAAGGCCCAGCTGCGCGAAGCCAAAGCGGGTAACGAGTCGGCAGGCGGCTGCCGCGATGCCCTGCCCATGGCGCGACTGGCGCACCCAGTAGCCCAGGTTGGCGCTGCGATGCGCCCGGTTGAACTGGTTCAGGCCGACGGCGCCCAGCAGCTCAGCACCCGCCGCATCGAATATCGGCAGCGCGGCATGCTCACCGGCGTGCCAGCCCTCGCGGCAGCGGGCGATCCACGCGATCGCTTCGTGCCGCTGATAATCCGGGTGGCACCAGGGCAGCCAGCGAGCCAGGCTGGTCACCGATTCGCGCGCCGCCTCGAACAGGCTGTCGGCATCGTCGTCCTGCCATGGACGCAGGCACAGGCGGCCGTCGCCGAGCTCCAACATGGGCGGAAAGGGGGCGATCGAAGGCGCGGTCATGTCGTTTGTACGCTCGGGTTCCAGCCGCGATAATGGGCGACTGACCCGGCAGGCATCAAGATGAGCGCACGCATTCTCGACGGCAAACGCATTGCGCAGGAGCTGCTGGAGCGGGTCGGCAAGCGCGTCGCCGAACGCGCGCGGCAGGGCCTCGCCGAACCCGGTCTGGCGGTGGTGATGGTGGGCAACGACGCCGCCTCGTCGGTGTACGTGCGCAACAAGCGCAAGGCCTGCCAGCAGGTCGGCTTCCGCTCGTTCGGCCACGACCTGCCAGCCGACACCACGCAGGCCGACCTGTTCGCGCTGATCGACCGGCTGAATGCCGATCCGCAGGTGCACGGCATCCTGGTGCAGTCGCCGCTGCCGCCGCACATCGACGAGGACGCGCTGGTCGATCGCATCGATCCGGACAAGGACGTGGACGGCTTCCAGGCCGTCAACGTGGGGCGGCTCGCGCTGCGCCGCTTCGGCCTGCGTCCGTGCACGCCGAAGGGCGTGATGACCCTGCTCGGCCACACCGACCGGCCGGTGCGCGGTCAGCATGCGGTGGTGGTCGGGGTGTCCAACCACGTGGGGCGTCCGCTGGTGCTGGAGCTGATGATTGCCGGCTGCACCACGACCTGCTGCCATCGCTTCACCCGCGATCTGGAAAGCTACGTGCGCCAAGCGGACATCCTGGTGGTCGCGGTGGGCAAGCCGGGGCTGGTCAAGGGCGAGTGGATCAAGCGCGATGCGGTGGTGATCGATGTGGGCATCAACCGGCTCGACGACGGGCGGCTGGTGGGCGACGTCGATTTCGCGGCGGCGGCCGAACGGGCCAGCTGGATCACGCCGGTGCCCGGCGGGGTCGGCCCGATGACGGTGGCCACCCTGATCGAGAACACCCTGGAAGCGGCCGAAGCGCAGGCGCTGTCGCTGCGCCGCACCGCATAACGCCACGGCAGGCCGCGGCGGATCTGGCGAGCCTGCTGGCGGGGCGCGTATAATTCCCTCTTTGCAGCGGGACTTATCGCATGCGCATCCTCGCCGAGGCCCTGACCTACGACGACGTTTATCTTGTACCGGGCCACTCTGTCGTGCTGCCGCGCGACGTCGACACCAGCACCCGGTTCACCCGCGGCCTGCGCCTGAACATCCCGATCGTCTCGGCCGCGATGGATACGGTGACCGAGGCCCGGCTCGCCATCACCATGGCGCAGAACGGCGGCATCGGCATCATCCACAAGAACATGACCGCCGAGCAGCAGGCGGCCGAAGTGCGGCTGGTGAAGAAGTTCGAGGCCGGCGTGATCCGCAGCCCGATCACCGTGGGCCCGGACACCTCGATCCGCGAAGTGCTGCGGCTCACCCACGCGCACAACATCTCCGGTGTGCCGGTGGTCGACGGCAGCAAGCTGGTCGGCATCGTCACCAGCCGTGACCTGCGCTTCGAGCGCAAGCACGACGACCCGGTACGCAACATCATGACCCGCCAGGACAAGCTGGTGACGGTGCGCGAGGGCGCCAGCGCCGACGAGGTCCTGCTGCTGCTGCACAAGCACCGCATCGAGAAGGTGCTGGTGGTCAACGACGCCTTCCAGCTGCGCGGCCTGATCACCGTCAAGGACATCCAGAAGGCGCGCGACAACCCGCATGCCGCCAAGGATCATCACGAGGCACTGCTGGTCGGCGCCGCGGTCGGCGTGGGCGGCGATACCGAGCAGCGGGTGGCGGCGCTGGTCGACGCCGGGGTCGACGTGCTGGTGGTCGATACCGCGCACGGCCATTCGCAGGGCGTGATTGACCGCGCCGCGTGGGTAAAGAAGCACTACCCACAGGTGCAGCTGATCGCCGGCAACATCGTCACCGGCGAAGCGGCGCGGGCGCTGCTCGATGCCGGCGTCGATGCGGTGAAGGTGGGCGTCGGCCCCGGCTCGATCTGCACCACCCGCGTGGTCGCCGGCGTCGGCGTGCCGCAGATCACCGCGATCGACATGGTCGCCAGTGCGTTGAAGGACGCCATTCCGCTGATCGCCGACGGCGGCATCCGCTATTCCGGCGATATCCCCAAGGCGCTCGCCGCCGGCGCTTCCACCGTGATGCTCGGCTCGATGTTCGCCGGCACCGAGGAATCGCCGGGCGAGGTCGAACTGTTCCAGGGCCGCTCGTACAAGAGCTATCGCGGCATGGGCTCGATCGGCGCGATGCAGCTCGGCTCGAAGGACCGCTACTTCCAGGACGAGGCCGACGCCGACAAGCTGGTGCCCGAAGGCATCGAGGGCCGCGTGCCGTACCGCGGCCCGCTGCGCAACATCATCCACCAGCTGATCGGCGGCCTGCGCGCCTCGATGGGCTATCTCGGCGCCGCCACCATCGACGACGTGCGCCACCAGGCGCAGTTCGTGAAGGTGACCTCGGCCGGCGTCACCGAAGCGCATCCGCACGACATCCAGATCACCAAGGAAGCGCCGAACTATCGGCTGAATTCCTGATGCCCGCCATTGAGCCCTCTCCCCCGGCACCGCCGGGGGAGAGGGCTGGGCAAGGGGAGGCTTTTTGCTTCTCTCCCTTGCCATCCACCAAAAGCCAAAAGCGCCCCCTCACCCCAGCCCTCTCCCCCGGCTGAGCCGGGGGAGAGGGAGCAGGAACCCATGACCAACATCCACAGCGACAAGATCCTCATCCTTGATTTCGGCGCGCAGTACACGCAGCTGATCGCCCGCCGCGTGCGCGAGCTGGGGGTGTACTGCGAGATCTGGGCGTGGGATCACGAGCCGGCCGAGATCGCCGCGTTCGGCGCGAAAGGCATCATCCTGTCCGGCGGGCCGGAATCGACCACGCTGGAGGGCGCACCGAAGGCGCCGCAGCAGGTGTTCGACGCGGGCTTGCCGATCCTCGGCATCTGCTACGGCATGCAGACGCTGGCCGCCCAGCTCGGCGGTGCCACCGAGGCGGCCGACGCGCGCGAGTTCGGCCACGCCGAAGTCGACATCGTTGCGCCGAGTGCGTTGTTCGACGGCCTCAGCGACCACGCCGACAGCCATCGGCTGGACGTGTGGATGAGCCACGGCGACCACGTGTCCGTGGCGCCGCCTGGCTTCGTCGTCACCGGCAGCACCGACCGCATTCCGATCGCGATGATGGAAGATCCCGACCGCCGCTGGTACGGCGTGCAGTTCCACCCGGAAGTGACGCATACGAAGCAGGGCGGAGCGCTGCTGCAGCGCTTCATTACCGAAATCTGTGGCTGCGCCGCACTGTGGACCGCCGCCAACATCATCGACGACCAGATCGCCCGCGTGCGCGCCCAGGTCGGTGACGACCATGTGCTGCTGGGCCTTTCCGGCGGTGTCGATTCCTCGGTGGTCGCTGCGCTGCTGCATCGCGCGATCGGCCGCCAGCTGACCTGCGTGTTCGTCGACACCGGCCTGCTGCGCTGGCAGGAGGGCGACCAGGTGATGGCCACCATGGCAGAGCACATGGGCGTCAAGGTGATCCGCGTGGACGCGGCCGACCGCTACTTCGCTGCGCTCGCGGGGGTCGCCGACCCCGAGGCCAAGCGCAAGATCATCGGCGGATTGTTCGTGGAGATCTTCGACGAGGAGTCGGCCCGGCTTACCGCCGGCGGCACCGGCGCAGTGAGGTGGCTGGCGCAGGGCACGATCTATCCGGACGTGATCGAGTCCGCCGGCAGCAAGACTGGCAAGGCCCACGTCATCAAGAGCCATCACAACGTGGGCGGCCTGCCGGCGCACATGAAGCTGAAGCTGGTCGAGCCGCTGCGCGAGCTGTTCAAGGACGAGGTGCGCCGCATCGGCGTCGAGCTGGGCCTGCCGCGCGCGATGGTGTATCGCCACCCGTTCCCCGGCCCGGGCCTGGGCGTGCGCATCCTCGGCGAGGTGAAGCGCGAATACGCCGAGCTGCTGGCCCGCGCCGACGCCATCTTCATCGACGAGCTGCGCAAGGCCGACCTGTACGACAAGACCAGCCAGGCGTTTGCGGTGTTCCTGCCGGTGAAGTCGGTGGGCGTCGTGGGCGACGCGCGCGCCTACGAGTGGGTGATCGCGCTGCGCGCGGTGGAGACCATCGACTTCATGACCGCGCACTGGGCGCACCTGCCATACGAGTTTCTGGGCAAGGTCTCCAATCGCATCATCAACGAACTGCGCGGCGTGTCGCGCGTGGTCTATGACATCAGCGGCAAGCCGCCGGCCACGATCGAGTGGGAATAATTCTAAGGTCGGTTCGCACCGTTCAACGACGAGCAGCGAGCCGGCCTTTTCCCTTGTTGGACATCGAGTTATCGTCCCTTGACGATCCGCATCGTTCAACCAAGAACAGTGGGCAATGACGGTATTTCTGGCGGTAGTTTTTCGGTGCCTCAAAAATCCGTCCGCGATACCGTCAGGGTGGGCCTGACAGTACGGGCGACGGTATCAAGGACACCGCGCCATGACCTTCGAAAGCCCCGCCGCGCCTAGCTCTGCCGACGTTCCTGTCGATCCCGCCGTCGCCGGCATGCCCCCTGCGCAAGCCCCGCGCTCCCGCCAGAAAGCTGCGCCGCTCACCGATACCGCCCTCAAGGCACTCAAGCCGCGGGACAAGGCCTACAAGGTCACCGACGCCGCCGGCCTGTACGTGGTCGTCTCGCCTACGGGCGCCAAGTCCTTCCGCTACGACTACCGGCACGGCGTGGCGGACAGCGATCCGTCGAAGCCCGGGCGCTGGACGCTGACCATTGGCCGGTACGAGCCGGGCACGCCGAACCGCAGCGACGCCGACCTGCAGGCGCTGGAGTACGGCGCGACGTTGTCGCTCAAGGATGCCCGCGTGCTGCGCGATCGTGCCTCGCGCCAGGTGGCGGCGGGCGAGAACCCGTCCAAGGTGAAGGCGGTCAAGCGCGCCACCGATGCAGAGGCCGGCACGTTCGGTGCCTGGGCGGCTCGCTATATCGCGTTCAAGACCGACCCCAAGTCAGGCGAGGAGCAGTGGGCCGAGTCCACGGCCGGTTATCGCATCTCGACTTACGAGCGCTTGCTGAAACCCGTGCTCGCGGCGCGGCGCATGGGCGACATCACGCGCCGGGAGCTGGCGGAGCTGTTCGACCAGATCAAGGCGAAGAACGGTCCGGCTCCGGCTGTGCTGGCGCGCGAACTCGTGCTGGTGGTCTTTCGCTATGCGATGGGCCGTGACGAGGCGATCGCAGTGAACCCGGTGGAGGCCATCCGCCGCAGCAGCATCGCCACCTTCGCGCCGCGCATGCGCAACCTCACCCGACATGAGCTGAAAACGTTCTTCGATGCGCTACAGCGCACGCAGGCCTCGGCCACGCTGCGGCTGGCGCTGCGGTTCGTCCTGCTGACGATGGTGCGCAAGGGCGAGTTCATCGGAGCTGCCTGGAAGGAGGTCAACTGGGAGCGCGCCACCTGGACCATTCCGGCATCGCGCATGAAGGCGGGCAGGGATCATGTGGTGCCGCTGTCCGGCCAGGCGCTCGACATCCTGACCACATTGCGCGCGTGCTTTCCCGCCAGCACGTACCTGCATCCCGGTCGGTACGAGGCGGACATTCCGATCAGCGATCCCGCGCTGAACCGTGTGGTCGACATCACCGTTCGGCAAATCAACAAGGAGGTCGAGCAGGGGGCCGATGACTTTGAACCGTTCAGCGTGCACGACTTGCGGCGAACCGCCAGCACGCGGCTCAACGAGGCGGGCTTTCCCAAGGAATTGATCGAGCTGTGCTTGGCACACGTGAACAAGGATCAGGTCGCGGCGGCCTACGACCACAGCAAGCGGCTTGCCGCGCGCAGGGTCCTCATGCAGGGATGGGCGGACATGGTCGATTGCTGGCTGCGCGGTGAGAGCGCCAAGGACGTCATCACGTCCACCAAGACACGGATTGCCGCCGTGGCGCATGATGATGCCGAGCTGGGGGAGGCGGACCTATGAATCGAAGCGAGAGCTTGAAGCGTTGGCAGTGCATCGCCGATGGCGCCCTTGAGGATCCAGAGGGCTTCGAATTCGACGTGCTGCATGCCTGGATCCGCGAGATTGCAGTCAAGGTCCTTGCCGCGGATAGCCGTGCGGCAGCAGACCGATCCGGTGCGCTGGTGAGCGCCGTCGGCCTTAGCGGCAGGGCGGTCGCCTTGGAACCGCTTCGGGAACAGCTGGAAGTCGTCGATGAATTCCCGTTCAACGACGAGCATGGCAACGAGCGGCCGCCGCAGCGTGGCGAGCGCATGCGCAATCTGATCGCTATTGTGCGAGCGTCGGGCTTGGTGGATGACGAGGCGACAGACGACGAAATTCGCAAGCAATTGGAAAGGCTTTTGCCCGCTAGGTCTTAATTTCACGGGCTGAACTAAATCGCTCCGTGCCATTTAATGACTACCGTCTTCATTCACAGGACGGTCGCCATGCAAAACCATCAGTTCCTCCGCCGCGAGCAGGTTCTCGCGAAGCTCGGTATTTCCAAGACGACGCTGTACAACCTGGAGCGCGCCGGGCGGTTCCCTGCGCACTTCATGTTGACGCCTCGTTGTGCCGTGTGGCGCGCTGAAGAGGTCGACGCATGGATGCAGCAGCGTGCCGGCGCTTCGGTGCCTTCTGCGCCCGCGCCAGACGTCAAGCTGCGTCGCCACGCGCCCGGCCGCGGTAAGCGTCAGCAGGCAGCCGCATGAATCGGCTAAGCCGTCGCGCCAACTGGGGGCCGTCGCACCACAAGGCGAGGCTCAGCACCGCCCAGGTGGACGCTTTGCGCGATGCGTACGAACGCGGGGAAGGCGGATACCGATGCCTTGGCCATCGGTTTGACATCCCCTGGACCTCGGTGCGCTCCATCTGCCAGTACCGCAACCGGTGTAGGGGGTGAGAGGACATGACTCACTGGCACTACACCCCAGGATGTCCGCGACCGCCTGAGCAGCTCGTGGTCTTCGGCGTGCATGCCTACGTGCCGCCGGCCGAGCTTGCGACGCGGCGCGCGGAGTGGGATCGCCGACAGACGGAACAGCTGCGGCCACCCGATACCGGAAATGAAAAGCCCCTGCTGCTGGCGGGCATGCAGGGGCTGGATATACCAAACAACACTTCAACGAGCGAGCAAAGTATGGACCTGCATCACGGCGTCAGCAACTGCTACGACGGAGAGCCGGAGTTTTCACAGGCGACCGCAGACGAGTTCGATGTGATCGACACGGACGCTGTGTATCACGCCGCGCGCGCTGTCGATAGAGCGATCGCCAAAGTCGCCGGCCACGAAGCGGCCGATCTGCGACTCGACATTACGACCTTCGATCACACCGTGAATGCGAAGGGCGAGGACTGCTGGAAGAACATCGGTGCGCGGCGCGAGGTGACATGGGCCGAACTCTGCCGGGAGTTGGAGCATCCGAGGGTCTGGCCGCGCAAAGGTGAGCAGCCGCTGATTTCGTTCGCCGTGCGCGCGGGGAACTCAAAAAAGGCGGGAGCCGCTGCGCTGTCCGTGGGCGCGGTGTGTGGCGACTACGATGCCGGCAACGTGTCGATCGACGAAGCAGAAGCCCGGATTCGCGCTGCCGGCGTGATGGCTTGCCTCTACACCACCGCCAGCCACACCCTGCAACGGCCTCGCTGGCGCGTCGTGGCGCCTTTCTCCGCTGCCATCCTGCCAGGCGAATACGGAGAGATGGTGGACGCCCTCAACGGCGCACTGGGGGGCATCCTCGCTCCGGAAAGCTGGGACGTGACGCGCAATTACTTTTCGGGACAGGTGGAGGGCGTGCAGTACCGCTTCGCGCTCGTAGCTGGCGAGCCGCTGGACGCCTTGATGGTTGCCGGCCTGGACTGGGATCCGATCGGCAAACCGGAACGCGAACACAGGTCGCGGGAGACCCAGAGCGCGCCGCGCACTGATGCGCGTCAGGTCGCCGACGATCGGCAGCTGGATCGCGCCATTGCGCTGAACACGGTCACACCGCTCACGCTGGTGGAACTGGACTGTGCGCTTGCCGTGCTCGACCTCACGCCATATGAAGTGTGGATCGACGTAGGCAATGCGCTGGCCAGTCTGAAAGGCACGGAGCACGAGGACGATGCACGCGAGCTGTGGATCAAGCACTCGGTGCGCTCGGCTGCTTTCCAGGACGGTGATGAGGGTCGGTGGGATACGTTCAAGCCGGTCGATATCACTCACGCCACCGTCTTTCATCTGGCGGACGTCGTGGACGATGGTTGGCGCGAACGGGCGCAAGCGGCCTGGAACGCGCGCGGGGCTGACGACGTCATCACCAAGTTGTGCGCGATGCCCAGGGAGCAGGTATTGAGCGCCTGGTTGCCGCTGGCGGTTGCGTTGCCGAAGGCCGCGGCATCGCGTGTTATCGACAAGGTGCACGACCTCACCGACCGCCGCATCAACATCCTGAAAGCGGAACTGGCCGACGCTCGTACAGCGCGGACGGCGAAGCAAAAAGAGTCTGCGTTGAAAAAGCATGCTGCGGGGCGCGTGCTGATCGAGTTTCAGCCCGACACCAAGACGAAGCACGCCGATCAGGTGGAGCAGGCCATGCTCGATCGTGCGAAGCCGGGTGAGCTGCTGGTGTTCGGCGGCGTGCTCGCGCAGGTGGTGATCAAGCCGTTGCCGTTCACGCACGCCATCGACGACGCCACAGCGGAACACGATACGCCGCCCGTGCCACAGATCGCCTCCTTGAGCGCAGCCGAAGCGCAGCGCGGTGCAGAGGGCGCGGTGCTCTTTTACGAAACCACCGACAGTGGTCCGCGCAAGATGGGCATTCCTCAGCAGGTGGTCGAGTTGCTGGTGAAGAAGCGCGACCACGTGACGCCCGTGGTCAACGGGCTGCTCAATCACCCGGTGGTGCTGCCCAACGGTTCCATTCTGTCGGCGCCGGGCCTGCACAACACCACGCGCCTTTTCATGGCCGGGCCCGACGTCCCGGACCTGCGCGCGTATTCGAAGGATGAAGCGCGGTCTGCGCTGGAGCATTTGCGCGGCGAGCTGCTAGCGGATTTCGAGTTCGCCTCGACTCTCGACCAGGATGTGGCGCTCGCCGGCTTGTTCACCGCGATCGAGCGGCGCGTGTTGCCACAAGCACCGGGTCTTCTGGTGGTGGCCAGTACCCAGGCGAGCGGCAAGACGACACTCGTGCGCCTGCTGCACCTGGTGCTCACGGGCCACGATCTGCCGGTGAGCACCTTCGCGCTGGGCGACGAGGCGGAGGTGCGCAAGGCGCTCACCTCGCTGCTGATGTCCTCCCCGGCGCTGGTGTGCTTCGACAACGTGCCGGACGGCCTCACCTTGCGCTCGGGTGCCTTGGCGGCGGCGATGACCTCGCCAGTATTCTCTGACCGACTCCTGGGCCACACGCAAACGGTCGAGGTGCCGACCAACACACTGTTCACAGCCACGGGCAACAACCTGTCGCTCGGCGCTGACGAGGCGACCCGCTGGCTGATCGCGCGACTGGCGCCGTCCAATGCGCGCCCGCAGGAACGGGCCTTCCAGCATCGCGACATCCCTGCATGGGGGCGCCGTGTCCGGGCGCAGGTGCTGCACGATGTGCTCGGCATCGTTGCCGGGTATGCCGCAAGCGGGGCGTGCGACGATACGTTGCCGGGCGTGCGATTCGAGGCATGGGATCGGCTTGTTCGCAGGCCGCTCGTGTGGGCCGGCGGCAGCGACATGGCCGAAGCGTTCCGGCGCAACGAGACGGTTTCCGAGGAATTGTCTGCGCACCGTGGGCTGCTGGAGCTACTGCATCTGATCTTCGGCGGCAACGAGTTTCGCGCCGGACACGTTGCGGCGGTGCTTGGTGATGGCGGCGAGTTCGACCCCTTCGACGCTGCTGATCGCCGGTGCGAATCCTTCCGTGTGCTGCCGTTCGATGAGAGGCATACCGTGGTGGCCGCCTTGCGCGAAGCGCTCAGCAACCTGCGGGTAGCCGACCTGCGCAGCGCCCACAAGATCGGATTCGCTTTGAAGGCGAAGCAGGACGCCTCGGTCGTAGTGGGCGATTCCCAGTTGACGCTACGTGGGCGAGACAGCCAGGGCAGCCGCCTTTTCTCGGTGGCTGTCCGGCCGCTCCGTGGGAGTTGTGGGAGTTGAGGGGTGTTTGTCTAACGCATGCTGGGGGAAATATGAAAAAACAAATTCAATGGTTGGTTTGGAACTGGGCAGGGAAAAGGGGGCTTAACTCCCACAACTCCCACGAAACTGAACGGAGCATTGGGCGAGTGCGCAAAGATTTGCAGATTGGACGGTGAGACCCGGTGTGTCTACGCCCATGCCAGAACGAACGATCTTGCAACGTGGTGCATCACGAGCGGAGTCGGTGAAATGGTTACGGTCATTGAAGTAGAGACCAACGCGCGGGGCATCCGCGCCGGTGCTGGCCACAGGTGGACCCGCTGGCCCCGCGATGTGGTGGACCAGGCCATCGCCATGCGTGCGGCCGGCATGCAGCTCAAGGCGATCAGCGAAGCCCTAGGCGGACCGGCGCTCAGCACCGTGCATTACTGGGCGACCAAGCAACGGCGACAGCTGCCGGCCCGAGTGGTGGTGAAGCGCATCAAAGAGTGCGATTCATTCGGCGTGAATCATCAACGCACCGTGCCGGACAACGTCGATCAACCTGAAAAACAAGGGCCGGCCGATGAAGATGCGGCGGTGCTCTCCAGCCCGATACCGCCAAGCCTACCGACACTGGAGATCGACTGATGCCGCGCGCAACCGCCAACGTCGCCGTTTGCCGTCCCGTCTCAGCATCCATCCGGCTGACGCGGGATAGTGCCACCAGGTTGCGCACATTGCTTGGTGTTCGGTCACTGCCTGAAGGTTTCCACCAGCGCCTAGAGGCTCTGGTCAACGCCTGCCGGCAACACGCTTTGCGCCAGGCACCCACGGACGCACAGGCGGCACTGGCCCTGAAGCAGATCGCTGAGCATGCGCAGGCCTTGGTGCACCTGCTGGGCGGGCAAGGTGATGCCGTAGCAGGCGCGCTTGCCCGGCTGCGCCGGGAGGTTCCCGGCGGCTTGGATAGTGTTCGCCAGATGCAGGGCGGCATCGAGTGGTTGATGTGGGGCGCGCAACGGGCACGGAATACACCACCGGCTTACGACCTCAATATGTCGCCCCGATCCGCCAAAGTGTCCATGGCGGCAGGTATCGCCGAGCTTCTAGACGACTACGGCATACCACAAACGACGACTACCGAGCCGAAGTTGTCGATATACATGGCTGTCGTCAAAGAGGCCTTGAGCTACGTCGGTAGCGGTGACCTGCGCGACATCCCCCGTGAAGGCTTGCAGGCGTGGCGCGACCATGTGCGCGGGGTGGTGCTGTGGCTGCTATTGGTCAAGGAACGGTTTTGTTCCTAACCGACATGCGCAGGGGCGGGACCAATCGGTGAGCATGCGAGCTAGCAACCACGAGGCCCACCAGCATGAAACGCCCGTCCGTAGTATCTCCCAGCGCCGAGTTATCTCCCAGCGTCGAATTGCGCTCCAAGATGGCGACCACCGAGCAGCATATCGAAGCGTGCCGCCAGCAGGAAAACGACGCGCTGGCCCAATGCAACACTCTGCAGGCGCAACTGGATGAACTGCTGCGCACCGCCGATCCCGTGCACCTCGGCGCGATCGCCAAAGCCACCAGCAAGCTCCGCGCCGAGCTGCACGAGGCGCAGAACGGACTAGCCAATGCCCGCGCAATTTCCGAACGACTGGAAGCCGATGCAGCAACACTGCGCCTTGAGCTGCAGGACGCCGACACGATCGAGGAACGGAAGCAGGCCGCGCAGGTAGTCGCTGACCTTGTCGGTCACGCTGTGCACGTGGAGCGCGCTGCTGCCGACCTGATCGCAGCCCTCACGCACCTGCGCAACGAGGGCGCCAAGGCGCGCGTGCTGGTCGAAGGCGCAGCGCATGCCTTGGGCCTCAGCCCGATGGTGTTGGAGGACTGGCGCCAGATCGTATTCACGCGCGCCGGCGGCACCGGCCCGGAAGTTGGCGCTGCCGTCGCCGCCATCCTCTACGCCGTTGCAGAAGTCTCAGGCGCGCAGCTTGGTGGGCACGTCGCCTTCAACGAGTTCAACCGAGGAGCCGGCACGCTGGCGTCAGCGCTCACGGCCGGCGCCGAGTACGTGGCCAACCGCCTCGGGGTGCAGCCATGAACAGCGACCTTGCACAGGCGCTGTACGGCACGCCTACGGCAACCAGCGCGCCGCCAGCGTCGCTACCCGCGCCGCCCCATGCCACCGCAGCGGACGTGCTGTATTCCAGGCCTGCACCTGTGCAAGCGGCACCGCCGGCTCCGGCCACGATATCCGCACCCATGCCGGCAACATCGACGATACCGCCAGCACCAGCACCAGCACCAGCACCAGCACCGGCAGTAGCGCCCGCAGCGCAACTTGTGCAGTCCGATGCAGACGGCGCGCCCGCAGTCGACGCCACGGCTATCAATGCGCTGACCCCGGACGCGGTGCGCGCCGCCATCCCCGAAAGCATCGCCCAGGCGCGCGCCGCCGATTCGAGTCGTCGTCTGTATAGCGACCAGGAACGCGATGCGATCGCCGCCAGCATCCCCTTGGACGATATGCAGGGGCAGAGCATGACCGGTGAGACCGCGGCGGCAATTCGCACCGAGCTGGCCAACATGGCCATGGATGCCGGTGCAACGCGTGCGGACGTCGACGTACTGCGTAGCGCGTTGGCCGATGCGCACACGACTCCATTGACGGACGAAACCCGTATGGCGGCACGCAACGAATGTGTCGCTGCATTCAACAGCACGTTTGGGCAGGAAGCCTTCAAGACGCTGGAAATCACGCGCGCGTGGATTCAACGGGACCCGCGTCGGAATGCGATGTTCGCCCAGGTGGGCGACAACCCGCAGGTTGCACTGCTTGCAGCGCGCCTGGCCTTGGCGGCTCAACGCCGCCGCTAACTGGAGCTGAGACATGACCGACGACACGAACGAAACCACGAGCAAGGCACCTTCGCCGCGCGCACCGGAGGCCGAAGGAACGCCCGTCACCGTGGACAGCCTGATCCCGCCGAACGCCGTACGCCCGCAGAACAGTTTCAACACCCTGTTGAGCGAGATGCCGGCTCAACCCATCTTGTGAGGAGATGCAGCGATGAAATTCAAAGCTCTGCAAGTCGCTTATTTCGACAGTCAGCTCGTGCAGCCGGGCGATATCGTCGAGTCGGATGCCGACCTTTCCACCGCGCAGTCGCCCGTCGACATCGCGAACCCGGCTGAGCTGGCGCCTATCTATGCACGGATCGACGAAGACACCGCGTCGTGAACGTCATCGAGTTCACGCCGACAGGTCGGCCAGCGCAGCGGGGAATTGAAGTTCCCCGTGACCTGGTTGTGCAGTTCGGGAAGCGCAAAGGCCTTTCTGTCTCCTGGATCGCGGAGAACGACCTTTCCTATGCGCTGTGGTTGATGTCCCAGGACTTCATGCGCAGAAAGCAGCCGCAGCTCTGGCTGTGCCTGCGCAAGCACGTCGTCCGCGTGCTCAGCGACCAGGAAGCCGACCACGACGCGAGGCGGCTCGCATGACCGACGCGAACGACACTCCGCCGATCGAGCGCACGGCCAATGGCAGGCTCCTTCCTGGCCATTCTGTACGCAGTCACGGCATGTCGCACGGCGCGAGCCGCGCGGAACGCGTGGCAGCGTACGTTGAGCCTCACATCAAGGACGTGCTGGATAAGGCGATTGACCTTGCGAAGAAGGGCGACCCGCAAAGCATGCGCCTGGTTCTCGAACGCTTCGCGCCGTTGGCCAAGCAAGACGCCGAGCGTGTCGCGATCCCTGGCTTTGCCGAGGCCAAGACGTTACAGGAGAAGGCTGACGCGGTGATCGCCGCCGCGGCGACCGGGCACTGCACCGCCGAGGCCGCGGCGCGCCTGCTGGCGGTCCTGCGCGACTACGCGCAGACCATCACAGCGAGCGACCACGAGCGCCGCCTGCAGGCCATCGAAGAGGGCAGGGCGGCACGCGTGATTGAGGGCAGCGCCACCACCGATGATGATCCGGAGTCGGTCGCATGAACGGCGCCATTGGCAAGCGTATCGAGCGCGCCGAGCGCAACGCGCCTACTGGAACGGACAAACCGATCTGGACGCCTTTGCCTGGTCCGCAGTCGATGGCCTACGAGTCCACGGCCGATGTTGTGGGATTCGGCGGCGCGGCAGGAGGTTCAAAAACTGAATTGGCCATCGGTAAGGCGCTGACGCAGCACAAGCGCGTGGCGATCTTCCGGAGGCACTCCACCGAAACGCTGTCCATCATCGATCGTATTGCCGAGGTCGTTGGGCATCGTGATGGGCTCAACACGGTGAATGGCATCTGGCGCATGGGCGAGCGCGTGATCGAGTTCGGTTCCGTCCCCAACCTGGGCGATGAGCGCAAATACCAGGGCAGGGCGAAGGATTTCCTGGCGGTGGACGAGGCTGCCAATCTCTTGGAAAGCCAGGTGCGCTTCCTGATGGGCTGGGTGCGCACCACCGACCCCCACCAGCATTGTCAGACGCTCCTTTGCTTCAATCCGCCGACCTCGGCAGAGGGCCGCTGGATCGTCCAATATTTCGCGCCCTGGCTGGACAAGAAGCATCCTAACCCCGCGGTGCCGGGCGAACTGCGCTGGTTCGCCATGGTCGACGGCAAGGAGGTCGAGGTCGAGGACGGCGAGATGTTCGTGCACGATGGCGACGTGGTGTTGCCGCAGTCGCGCACCTTCGTTCCGTCGCGCGTGACCGACAATCCGTACCTGATGGGAACCAACTACATGGCAACCCTGCAGGCGCTGCCCGAACCCCTCCGCAGTCAGATGCTCCACGGCAACTTCGAGGCCGGCATGGAGGACGATGCTGCGCAGGTCATCCCGACGGCCTGGGTCGAGGCGGCGATGGCACGCTGGCACGAGCCGTCGCCCAAGCCGCCCATGGACAGTATCGGCGTCGACGTAGCGCGAGGCGGCAAGGACAACACGATCATCGCGCGCCGCCATGGCATGTGGTTCGACAAGCTGCTGGCGTACCCTGGCATGCAGACGCCCGACGGGCCGACGGCGGCCGGACTGGTGGTCGCGGCTGGGCGTGACTATGCGGTGGTGAACGTCGATGTGATCGGCGTCGGCGCCTCGGTGTTCGATTTCCTGGTGGACGCGAAACAGGACGCTTACGGCATCAACGTGGCCGAGGCGTCCGCCCGGAAGGACCAGAGCGGCCGGCTGGGCTTCTTCAACCTGAGGTCCGAGCTGGTGTGGCGCATGCGGGAGGCGCTCGACCCCACCAACAACACCGGGATCACGTTGCCGCCCGATTCCCGTCTGCTGGCGGACCTGTGCGCGTTCACCTGGCGGCTGCAGGGCAATGGCCTGATCCGGGTCGAGAGCCGCGACGAGGTCATCAAGCGCATTGGCAGGTCGCCGGACTACGCCAGCGCGGCGCTACTCGCGCTGATCGACACGCCGAAGTCCGGCACGCTGCTGGGCGGGGTAAAGTCCAAGCAGTCGATGGACTACGACCCGTTAGAGCAGATGGGGCGTGAGATGGGGCAGGGGCGCGACCACGACCCTTTTGCACGCTGACGTCAGGCGGTCGCTGACTTGGCACGTCGAGGAGGTCTAGCGTCGGGGCTACGTCCCCCGCACAACGCACCAGTTGCTGGAGGATGCCCACCGGCTAGCCGACCACCAGCGGGAGAAGCTGCGCATAGAGCAGCGATGGTCAGCCGACAAATCCTCGCTGAACCCACCGAAGCAAATTTCGAAATCCGTGCCACAACGCGGTCAGCGCAGTAACTGAGACAGCCACGCCAACGGTCGGCAAGAGCAGTAACCATTCAAGCCAAACCCAGTCTGGCGGTTCTGGAGCAGGATCAGGGGCATTGATCGCCGCCATGTTCGGCACATCGTCGTGCAGCATGCGCGTGTTGTCGAGGCTGGCGAGGATCTTGGCCGTTTCCGGGTATTTGCTGGCGATGGCGTCCGCCGGGAACTGCTGCAGCGCCGCCTGCGTCTTGATGGCGTCCGGCTGCGCCCGCACCGTGTCGGTGGGCACGCCCATCTGTTTCGCGAGCGCTTGGATCTGCGCCTCGCGATCGGGCTGCGCGTTGACCGAAAACTGCATGTTGTTGCGCAGAGTCGCCGGTACCGGTGCCGGCGCCTGCGGCGCATCCGTTTTCAGGAAATCCGCCAGTGACTGCGTGCTTGTGGCTACCGACGCCTGTGGCGCCGGCGTGGCGTAACGGGCAGCTTCTTCGTGGCGCAGCGCCTCGTAATCGAACTGGTAACGCCACGCGTATCGAATGCTCTGCAACCCTCCTACTGCGAAGACAAAGACGCTCCAACCGAGCGTGAGAAGAACCCAGATCCTCAGCAGCCCTCTGCGGTAGTTGATGCGGTCAGAAGTACCGACTCGCGACTTGGCGCTGCGGGCCCAGCTGTAGAAGAAAAGGACAGTCAGCGAAACGAGAGCGGGGATGATCACGAGCACCGGAATGTCCGAGATGGGGTCGTTCTTGGGCACTCCTACAAGCAACGTCGTCACGACTTGGGCGCCGAAGTAGGCAGCCCAAATGCGCCGCGCTCTGGTAAACGGCGGGAGGTCGAAAAGCCTCTTGGCTGCGATGTAGGTCAGAGGGAAAATCGTGAGCGATGAGCCCACCGCTGAGCCCAGCGCAGCAGCTACCACGCCTGCGGTGCTCACGCCTGCGGCCGCCGTGCAGCTGCTTCCATCGTACTCATGGAACACCCCCTGTGTGTGTGTGTGTGAGCTTCCTCGGCCCGTGCTTCCGACGCTATACCGTCAGCCCCCGCGCTGGTACCGTCAGATAGGCGCGAGGGCCACGGAAAAATACTGTCAGACTCCCCCTGTTGTCATAGTTTCGCTTAAGTCCTCGTCGAGGGTAGATGCTCTGTCGTTGATGATTCCGTCGGGCAGCGCAAAAAATTGCCGGTATCGGGTACAGTACGCGGCTGCTGCGTACTACCGCCCAACGATGCCCAAATGCCCAATATTTCAGGTGTTTTCTGCCTCCCGCTCATGCGGGGGTTGACATCGAGTGGGAATGAAGTGGGGCGTTTCTCCGAAGCGTTCCGCTTTGCCTGGGCGCCGCGAATGAAGCGCGATCCTGCCGATCGAATCGACAGGCCCGGTATCCCTCGCACCATGATTGAGCGGAAATCATGAAACGCAAACGCAAGGTCGCCACATCGTCCAAAGCCCCCAAGCTGTCGCGCATTCAAGCTCCGGACCACATGACTCCCGCCGATTGGCAGCGCGCCTTGCGCCGGCAATTCGGGCGCGATCAGGCGTTCGGGCTGGAGAATCTCGGTATGGAGCCGTTTTTCTCCGAGTTTCGCGTCGGCAATCCGGAGTCGAAATCCAGTTATCGTGTGGCAGTTCGGGGGACACAGCCGGGCGACAATTTCTGCGACTGTCCCGACTATGCAACCAACGAACTGGGCACCTGCAAACATATCGAATTCACGCTTTTCAAGCTGTTGAAAAAGCGCGGTGCCAAGGCGGCTTTTGCCCGCGGCTACCGGCCCGCATTCTCGGAGCTCTATTTGCGCAACGATGGCGAGCGAAGCGTCCATTTTCGCGCCGGCACTGATTGTCCGGCGAAGGTGGCCAAGGCTGCCGCGATGCTGTTCGACATGTCTGACGGGTGGCGCTTGCCGGAGACTCGTTTCGACGAATTGGGACGCTTTATTGCCGGCGCGGCGAAGTCAGGCCACCCGTTGTGCGCTTATGACGACGCGCTCGATTTCGTCGCAGGCCGGAACGATGCGTTGCGTCGCACCACGGTGCTGAACCAGGTGTTCCCGCGTGGCGCGGCCGATCCGCTGCTGAAAAAGCTGCTCAAGGTGCCGCTTTACCCGTATCAGGCCGAAGGCGCGCTGTTTGCCGTGCGCGCCGGGCGCGCCTTGATCGGCGACGACATGGGCCTTGGCAAAACCATTCAGGCAATTGCGGCAGCCGAGATCCTGGCGCGGCATTTTGGCGTATCGAAAGTGCTGGTGGTCTGCCCGACTTCGCTGAAATATCAGTGGCAGAGCGAGATGCTTCGCTTCTCAGGCCGGGGGGCGCGAGTGATCGCCGGCGGCATCGTCCAGCGAAGGAATGAATACACCCAGGAAGATTTCTGCAAGATCACCAACTACGAAAAGTTGAAATCCGACCTTGAGTTGATTGCTGCATGGGGGCCTGAGCTGGTGATCGTGGATGAAGCACAGCGCATCAAGAACTGGAACACCATCGCGGCGAAAGCACTCAAGCGCATCGACAGCCCCTATGCCGCCGTGCTGACGGGCACGCCGCTGGAAAACAAGCTGGAAGAACTCGTCTCGATTGTCCAGTTCGTCGACCAGCATCGCCTCGGACCGACCTGGAAGCTGCTGCATGAGCATCAGCTCAAGGACGAAGCCGGGCGTGTGACGGGCTATACCGGACTTGAGAAGATCGGTCAGTCGCTGGCTCCGATCATGATCCGCAGGCACAAGTCAGAAGTATTGCTTCAGTTGCCGAGCCGTAACGACCAGAACCTGCTGGTGCCGATGACCGCGATGCAGATGGCCTGCCATACGGAAAACGCGGACATCGTGGCCAAAATTGTCCAGCGCTGGCGCAAGACGAAGTTTCTGTCGGAGCAGGATCAGCGGCGGCTCACGTGTGCCTTGCAGAACATGCGCATGTCGTGCAACAGCACCTATCTCCTGGATCACGAGACCGATCATGGCGTCAAGGCCGACGAGTTGGCGGCTTTGCTTGAAGGTCTCTTTGTTCAGCCGGATGCGAAAGCGGTGGTGTTCAGCCAATGGACGCGGACCCATGACATCGTCATTCGCCGGCTCAAGCTGCTGGGCATCGGTTATGTCTGCTTTCACGGCGGCGTGCCGTCCGAAAAACGGCCTGCGCTGGTGGAGCGCTTCCGCGACGATCCGGATTGCCGTGTATTCCTGTCGACGGACGCGGGCAGCACAGGACTCAATCTGCAGCACGCCTCGACGCTTGTGAACATGGACTTGCCGTGGAACCCGGCGGTGCTTGAACAGCGCATTGCACGCATCCACCGCATGGGTCAGCGCAAGCCCGTACAGATCATCAACTACATTGCCAAGGGCACGATCGAGGAAGGCATGCTCTCGGTGCTGGCTTTCAAGCGCTCCCTGTCGGCCGGGATACTGGACGGCGGGGCTGGCGAAATTTCGCTGGATGGCTCGCGCCTGAACCGCTTCATGAAGGACGTCGAAAAAGTCACCGTCTGCATGGAGCATGGTGAGGCCATGGCTGCGCAGGAAGAGGCAGTCAATGTCGCCGCTGCCGCCGACGAATCGAGCGCGCGCGCCAGCACTGCGGAAGCGAACATCAGCGATGCCGGGATTCGGGTAAAAGCCACTGCGCTCGACACGGCAACAAGTGGTGTGAACCACGAACTGTGGTCCGGACTGTTGCAGTTCGGGGTCGAATTGGTATCGGCACTTGGCGCATCGGACGATGTGGCTGCAAGCGCCCATCCGTGGATCGAACGCGACTCTGCCACAGGCGCACGCAGCCTAAAGCTGCCACTGCCATCCCCGGAAACAGCAAGGCGGCTCGCCGATGCCCTGTCGGCGATTTCAAAGGGCCTGTTACGGCAGGGTATCGAATGAAGGAAACTTGCACGCATGCGCGGGTGGCGTTGGGTTGCACCAGCATGCCTGCCGTGGAGCCTTTCGACACCCATCGGTCGCTGTCCGGCCACCAGTTGCGCGCCCCGCTGGTGCGGCCGCCGGTTATATTCATCATCCGGTAGCTGTGGGCAGAACGATCTTGGATGATGCGAGCGCTTTTTCCGACGACGACCGTCGACACATGCGTCATGCGTTGCAGCTGGCGGCACATGCGCGTGATGCTGAGAACGAAGTGCCGGTGGGCGCGTTGCTGGTGCTGGACGGTCAGGTGCTGGGGTTGGGCTGGAACCGCAACATCACCCTGCACGATCCCACCGCGCATGCCGAGATCATGGCGCTGCGCGCGGCCGGCGCGCGGCTGGCCAATCACCGGCTGTCCGGCGCCACGCTGTACGTGACGCTGGAGCCGTGCGCGATGTGCGCGATGGCGATGGTGCACGCGCGGCTCGGGCGGGTGGTGTACGCGGCGGCCGACCCCAAGACCGGCGCCGCCGGCAGCGTGTTCGATACCCTGATCGACGCGCGCCACAATCACCGCATCGCGGTGGCCGGTGGCCTGCTGGCGGAGGAATCCGCGGCGCTGCTGCGCGATTTTTTCCGCGCCCGCCGCTGAGTTGCCGCGTCAGAGAAACGCCAGCGCCTGCGCGCACGGCAGCTCGATCTTCAGGCTCAGCAGCGGATCGGCGCGGGTGCGGCCCAGGTTGACCGCGGCGATCGGCTTGCCGGCCCGGGCGGCGGCGTGCGCGAAGCGGTATCCGGAATACACCATCAGCGAGGAGCCCAGCACCAGCACGGCATCGGCTTCGGCCAGCGCCTGCATGCCGGCGTCCACCCGCTCGCGCGGTACGTTTTCGCCGAAGAACACCACGTCCGGCTTCAGCATGCCGCCGCAGTACGGGCAGGGCGGCACCTGGAAGCCGGAGAAATCCTGCGCGTCCAGATCGGCATCGCCATCTGGCGCATCGGCCGCATCGCGCAGCGCCCAGGCCGCGTTGTGGCGCACCAGCTCGGATTGGAAGGCGTCGCGCGGCTGCCGCCGTTCGCAGCCCAGGCAGCGCACCCGGTCGAGCCGGCCGTGCAGGTCGATCACCGCGCAGCTGCCGGCGGCCTGGTGCAGGCCGTCGACATTCTGCGTGACCAGCACGGTCAGCCGGCCCTGCTGCTCCAGCCGCGCCAGTGCGCGATGCGTGGCGTTGGGTGCGGCGCGATGGAAGCGGCGCCAGCCGATCAGGCTGCGCGCCCAGTAGCGCTGGCGTGCGGCCGCGGCGCCGACGAATGCCTGGTAGGTCATCGGCTGCGCACGCTTCCACTCCCCGCGCGCGTCGCGGTAGTCGGGAATGCCCGAGTCCGTGCTGCAGCCGGCGCCGGTCAGCACGAACAGCCGCCGGTGGGACGCCAGGAATGCCGCCAGCGGCTCGGCTTGCGCGGCGGTTTCGGGTTCAGCGGGTGATGGCATCGCTCATTTCGCGGTGGATTCCGGCCAGGACTGCGGCACCTTGCGCAGGTCGCCGATGTTGTAGCCCATGGCTTTCACCCGCGCCACCAGCGCGTCGTAGTCGGCCGCCGGGATGGTCGGCGTGCGCGCCATGATCCACACATAGTCGCGCTTGTCGCGCGCGATGATCGTCTGGCTGTACTGCGGGTCCAGATACGCCACGATGTACTGCGCCTTGATCGGCCAGATCAGCTGCACGCCCCACACCGCGTCGTTGCTGTCGGGGGTGACGAAGCCGGTGGAATGGATCGTCTTCAGCGGGTTGGTGAAACCGCTGTTGCGGTAGCGGAACACGGTGGCGATGTGGTCGTTCGGTTCCAGCGTATAGGTCTCGATCGCGTTGTACGCCCTCTTCTCCAGGAACGAGGGGATCGAGGCGATCACGTACCAGCTGCCCATGAAGCGGGGCAGGTCGACCCTGGGCACGGGTTTGATCGGGGTCATGCTGGTGGCGCATCCGCTGAGGCTGATCACGGCGAGGCCGCAGCTGAGCAGCAGAGTCTTGGAAACATTCATGCGTGCGTCCTTCATGTGAAGCAGGTGAGCGGTGGCGCCGCGCGGATCACGGGCGCACGAAGCGGTAGTGCGCCACCAGCCACTCCTGCCCGTTGGCATAGCCGAACAGCTCGGCGCAGGACATCCAGAACATGCGCCAGCGCTGGAACCACAGCGGCGCGGCCTTGCTGCCGTAGGCCTTGGTCAGGGTGGCCATCACCGCGTCGCGGCGCGCGTCCTGATTCGCCAGCCAGTGATTGGCGGTGCGCTGGTAGTGGCTGCCGTCGACGTGCCAGCGCTGCTCGATCTGCAGCTCACGCTGGAACCACAGCAGCGTGTCGGAGGCCGGCATCAGGCCGCCGGTGAAGAAGTGCCGGCCCATCCAGTTGTCGTCGCCGGCGGTCTCGAACGGGTACATCAGGGTCTTGTGCGCGAAGATGTGCACGAACAGCTTGCCGCCCGGACGCAGCCAGCTGGCGATGCGGCCCAGCAGCACGTCGTAGTTGCGCATGTGCTCGAACATCTCGATCGACACGCAGCGGTCGAACTGACCCGCTTCCAGCACCAGCCGGTTCACGTCCTGGGTGATCACGTGCACGTTGAACAGGCCCCGCTGGCGGCACTGCGCCTCGATGTGCTCGCGCTGCTGGTTCGAGTTGGAGACGGCGACGATCTTCGCGTTCGGATAGCGCTCGGCCATCCACAGGGTCAGCGAGCCCCAGCCGCAGCCGAGCTCCAGGATGCTCTGGCTGTCGGCCAGCTCGGCGCGCTCGCCGTAGAGCTTCAGCATCGCGTTCTCGGCCTCGTCCAGCGACTCGTCGCCGCGCGGGTAGTAGCAGCCCGAATACTTCAGCCGCTTGCCCAGGCACAGCTGGAAGAACGCCGGCGGCAGCTCGTAGTGCTGCGCGTTGGCGGCGTCGGTGTGGATCGCCACCGGGCTCTGCCGCAGCATCGCGATGCGCTCGGCAAACCGGGCGGCCTGCTGGTCCAGACCGCCGAGCTGCTCCTCGCGCAGGCGCTGCGCGCACAGGCGGCGGATGCCCTGGCGCAGCAGCGCGTCCGGCAGGCGGCCGCGCTCGGCCATGCCGAGCAGGCCGGAGGCGGGCCGCTCCGGCGGCAGTTCGGCGACAGCGTGCGCGGGAATGTTCATCGTTCGATCCTCTTGGGAAACCAGGGAAACAGCATCGGGGTGCTGCGCTGATAGTCGCGGTAGTCGTCACCGCGGCTGCGCAGGGCGTGCGACTCGGTGTACGGGATGCCGCTGATCCAGCGCAGGAACACGTACATCACCAGCGGCCCGGACCAGGCCAGCCAGGCGATCGGCGAGCCGAGCGCCAGCGCCACGTAGGTAAACCAGTGCAGCCATTCGAAAAAATAGTTGGGGTGACGCGAATAGCGCCACAGGCCGGCGCGGCAGGTGCGCCCGCGGTTGGCCGGATCGTGGCGGAAGCGCGCCAGCTGGCGGTCGGCGATCGACTCGCCGATCACGCTGAGCAGCCAGATCGCGACCGCCGCCGGCAGCCACGGAGTGAGCCCGGCCGGGTTGCGCGCCACCGCCAGGAACGGCAGCGCGAACAGCACGATCAGCAGCGCCTGAAACTGGAAGAACAGGAAGAAGTACAGCTGGTTGCCCTGCCAGTGCTCGCGCAGGTGGCGGTAGCGGCCATCCTCCGGTTCGCCGCGCACGCGCGTCCACAGGAACGCCGCCAGCCGCGCCCCCCATGCGCCGCCGAGCAGCGCCAGCAGCACGCGCGGCCACGGCGAACCGTCGCCGAGCAGCGCAAACAGCACGGCGCTGCCGCCCACGCCGCTGGCCCACAGCACGTCGACCATGCCGGCATTGGCGCGCGGCCGCTGCCACAGCCAGCCGCCCGTCATCATCAGCGCCGCCAGCAGCCACAGGCCGCCGAGCTGGATCCACGGATTCATCGCGCATGTCCTGGCAGGGGAAGTGAGGCGGCACCGGGCCTGGCCGACCAGCGCCGGGCCAGCCACGCCAACGCGGGGGTCGCCAGCGCCCAGCCGGCGCCCAGCCACAGCAGCCCGTGCCACGGCGGCTGGGCAAAGGTCAGCACATGCCAGCCGCGCGCGGCGCCCAGGTAGGCCAGCGGACCGCCGATGCCGCCCAGCGGCACGGCCAGCCACAGCCGCCGCTGCAGGTAGGCCAGCGACTGAGTGAAGGTGAGCGAGAAGCTGGCCCACAGCGCGAGGATCCACGCCGGCGCCAGCGCCGCCGATGGCCACGGCGCGGCATAGCTGGCGAAGCCGGTGCGGATCAGGCCGCCGTCGAGCGCGAAGCCCATCGCGATGGCACTGGCCATCAGCAACAGCTCGGCGCGCGGGCGTGACGACACCGCGAGCTGGCTGGCCGCAAACACCAGCATGCCGAGCACGCCCGGCCACGCCAGGCCGCGGCTGGCGCCGATCACCGCGGCAAACCACACCAGCTGGTAGCCGATCAGGCTGCCCCAGAATTTCATGCCGGCACCTGTGCGCTGGATGCGAGCGGCGGCAGCAGCGGGGCGCGGCGATTGTCGGGTTTGGCCAGCAGCAGGTGCGCCACGCCGATCGAGCGCTCGCGGAAGCCGCCTTCGCAGTAGGCGAGGTAGAACTCCCACATGCGCGCAAAACGCTCGTCGAAGCCCTGCGCGCGCACCTGCGGCAGCGCGGCCAGAAAGCGCTCGCGCCACGCCTGCAGCGTGCGCGCGTACGACTCGCCGAAGTCCTCCAGCTGGATCAGCGCCAGATCGCTGCTGCGCGTCTTCGCCGCCAGCAGGGCGTGGATCGAGGGAATGAAGCTGCCGGGAAACACGTGCCGCTTGATGAAATCCACCGACTTCAGCGCCTGCGCGTAGCGGTGGTCCTCGATGGTGATCGCCTGCACCAGGGCCAGGCCGTCGGGCTTCAGCAGCTGGCCGAGCTGGCCGAAATAGACGTCGAGGTAGGGCGCACCGATCGCCTCGACCATCTCGATCGAGACCAGCTTGTCGTACTGCCCGCGCAGGTCGCGGTAGTCCTGCAGCAGCAGGGTGACGTGGCCGCTCATGCCGGCAGCGGCGACGCGCTCGCTGGCCAGCGCGTGCTGCTCGCGCGAGATGGTGGTGGTGGTGACGTGGCAGCCGTAGTTCTGCGCCGCATACAGCGCGAAGCCGCCCCAGCCGGTGCCGATCTCGATCACGCGATCGGTCGGCTGCAGGTCGAGCTTGCGGCAGATGCGCTCGAGCTTGCGCGTGGAGGCCGCTTCCAGCGTGTCGTCGGCGCCCTCCCAGATGGCCGAGGAGTACATCAGGTCCGGCGACAGGAACAGCTCGAAGAAATCGTTGCCAAGGTCGTAGTGCGCCGCAATGTTGCGGCGGCTGCCGCTGCGCGTGTTGCGCTGCAGGGCGTGCCACGCGCGCATCGCCATGCCGCCGAGCCGGGCCAGACCGGTCTCCATGCCGTCGAGCAGATCGCGGTTGCGCACCAGCAGCCGGATCAGCCCGACCAGGTTGTCGCACTGCCAGTGGCCGTCCATCCACGCCTCGCCGGCGCCGACGCTGCCATTCGCCGCCACCGCGCGATAGAAGGCCGGGTCAAGCACATCGATGTGCACCACCAGCGCGGGCTGCTGCACCGCCGGGGTGCCCAGCTCGACCGTGCCAAGCGCGTCGCGCAGCACCAGCCGGCCATGCCGCAGCCCGGCCATGCTGGCCAGCAGGCGTTGGCGCAGGAAACGCGCGCCGGCGGAAGGAATGGCCGTCTGGACGGCTGCTTGGATGCTCGGTTTGACCATGGCGTTCATGCCTGCCTCTAAAGCGCTTGCGGGTGATCGTGGACGGGATTGCGCTTCAGCCACAGCCGCAGCGCCTGCCAGTGGATGGCGCCGACGACCTGCGCGGTCATCAGCGGATAGCGCCACAGCACGCGCGCCAGCGAGGCGCCGGTGAGCGGCCGCCGTTGCAGGCTGAGGGTGGCATCGAATTCGCGCTCGCCATCGCGCAGCACGTCCATGTGCACGTGCAGGTCGTCCGCGGGCGCGGTGAAGCGCCAGGCGTACTGGCGATCCATCGGCATGAACGGCGAGACGTGGAAGGTCTTGGCGAAGCTCCAGCTCAGCGCGCGGCCCTGCACCTGCGCGGACTCCACCGGCAGCACGTAGGCGTGCCGTTCACGCCATGGCGTGTTGGTGATCTCGGCAAGGATGCAGACCAGGCTCACGCCGTCCTCGGCATAGCAGTAGTAGAAGCTGACCGGGTTGAACACCAGGCCGAAGTAACGCAGGTGGGTCAGCAGCCGGATCGGTCCGGTCGGTCGCATTCCGCAGGCCTGCTCGACGCGCTGGCGCACCGCCTCAGCCAGTGGCAGTTCGGCCGGGCCGAGGTAGTCGCTGCGCCGGAACTGCGCCAGGTTGGTCCGCTCGTTCGACCACAGCCAGCGCTGGCGGAACGCCTGGTCAATTTCATCCAGATCCAGGTAAAGCTGCGCCATGCGGTAGTCGAAAGCGTGCGCGTGCGGCGCCAGCCGGCGATGGCGCACCGTGCCCTCGTACACGGCACTGGCCAGCGGCGCGGGCGCAACCGCGGTGATGGCGACGCTGGCGGCAGGCCGGCTCACGCAGCCAGCTCCTCGGCGCGTACGGCCGGCTCCGCGGCGGCGCCCGCTGGCCAGCGCACGCCGAGCGCAGCGGCCACTTCGACTGCGCTGCGCATGCCGTCCTCGTGAAAGCCCCAGCCCCAATAAGCACCGGCAAACCAGGTGTGACGCTGGCCCTGAATCTCGGCCTTGCGCGCCTGCGCGGCTACCGAGCCCAGCGTGTACACCGGATGGTGATAGCGCATGCGCGCGATGACCTTGGCCGGGTCGATCGCGGCGCTGCGGTTCAGCGTCACCACGAAGGGTTCGGGCGAATCGATGCCCTGCAGCAGGTTCATGCAGTAGCTGACCGTGCAGGCCTCGGCCGGATCGCGCGGCAGCCATGCGTTCCACGCGGCCCACGCCTTGCGCCGGCGCGGCAGCACGCTGGCGTCGGTGTGCAGCACGGTGTCGTTGGCCTGATAGGGCATCGCGCCGAGGATCGACTGCTCGCGCTCGTCGGCGTCAGCCAGCAGCGCCAGCGCCTGATCGCTGTGGCAGGCCAGCACCACCTGATCGAAATGCTCGACGCCGGCGACGCTGTGCAGCTCGGCGCCGCCGGCGTGCCGCCGCACCGAGCGCACCGGGCAGTCCAGCCGCTCGCGCACCGACCAATGCGCGCGCAGCGCCTGCACATAGGTGGACGAGCCGCCGCGCACCACCCGCCACTGCGGCCGGTCGCTGATCTGCAGCATCTGGTGATTGGCCATGAACTGCGCCAGGTAGCGCGCCGGGAAACGCAGAATCTGCGTCGCCGGCGACGACCACAGCGCCGACGCCATCGGAATCAGGTGCTCGTCGCGAAACGCCGCGCCGTAGCCGTGCTGCTGCAGGTAGTCGCCCAGCGTGACGTTGTCGTCGGGCCGCTGCAGCAGCGCCGGCGCCTCGCGGTAGAAGCGCAGCAGATCGCGCGCCATGCCCAGGAAACGCGGCGACAGCAGGTTGCGGCGTTGGCAGAACAGCGTGTCCAGCGTGGCCGCGTTGTACTCCAGCCCGCTGGCCTCGCTGTGCACCGAGAAGCTCATCGTGGTCGGCTGCGAGGCCACGCCGAGCTGCTCGAACAGGCGCGTCAGCAGCGGATAATGGTCGGGGTTGTGCACGATGAAGCCACTGTCGATACGGTAGCTCTGGCCCTGCAGCTCCACCTCATGCGTGTGCGTGTGGCCGCCGAAATGGCTGCCTGCCTCGAACAGCGTCACCTCGTGCCGGCGCGCCAGCAGCCACGCCGACGCCAGCCCCGCAATACCCGATCCCACCACGGCGATGCGCATGGCTCAGTTCCGCCCCTTGCTCAGCACCCACGCTGGCACCGGCTTGAGGCCCTGCACCAGACCCAGCATGGCCATCAGCTTCAGGCCGTACCAGGTGATGTCGATCTCCCACCAGCGGAAGCCCTGCCGGCTGGAACCCGGAAAGAAGTGATGGTTGTTGTGCCAGCCTTCGCCGAAGGTGAGCAGCGCCAGCCACACGTTGTTGCGGCTGTCGTCGTGGGTGTCGTAGCGGCGCATGCCGTAGCGGTGCGCCAGCGAATTGATCGTCACGGTGGCGTGGAACAGCACCACGGTGGAAACGAAAAAGCCCCAGATCAGCATCTGTCCGCCGCTGGTGCCAAGGCCGGGCGCCACGTGCTGCAGCAGCACGCCCAGCGCATACAGCGCCAGCGCCAGCAGTACCGGCACCAGCGTGTCGTAGCGATCAAGCACGCGCAGCTCGGGAAACTTGGCCAGATCGGGCACGCGCGAGAGGTCGGTGCGGAAATTGCGCGGGGTCAGGAACCAGCCCGCGTGGCTCCACAGAAAGCCGTAGAGGCCGGGCGAGTGGGGGTCGCGGGTGGTGTCGGCATGCCGATGGTGGTTGCGATGGTGTGCGGCCCACCACAGCGGGCCGCGCTGCACGCAGGAGGCGCCGATCAGGGCGAACACGAACTGCACGCCGCGCGAGGTGCGGAAGCTGCGGTGCGAGAAATAGCGATGGTAGAAGCCGGTCAGCGCGAACATGCGCACCGCATACAGGGCGCCGGCCACGCCCAGCGCGCTCGGCGATACGCCGACCCACAGCACGCCGATGCAGGCCAGATGCAGCGCCACGAAGGGCACCGCGCGCAGCCAGTCGATGTGGTCCTCGCGCGCTGCGTCGATTTCCACCGCCACGCCGGTGTCGAACCAGCGGCGCAGCGTGCGCAGCAGCCAGCTGCCGGGCGCGACGGCCTCCGCGGCAGGCGGAGCGATCGCGTCGCCGCGGGGCATCAGAGTCGGTTCGGTCGGGGCCATGGGAGTGTACCTGTCAGCATGTCAGTGCTAGGTACGGAGCCGCAGCCAGCGCGGATGCAGGAATCTGCGCGAAATTTACTGTTGGGACCGACGTTCTCCGGCTTGTCCTCCTCGCCCCCGAGGGCCGGTGGCGCAAAGCGACGGATGGGTTCGCCGGCGGCCCGGGCGCCTGCTCACTTTCCGCGCAGGGTCTGGTAGGCCGTCAGCGCATCCTGGCGCGACTGCGCCAGATCCAGCATCGGCGCCGGATAGCCGCTGCGGGCGAGCAGCGAAGGATCCTTCCACGGCTGCTGCAACAGCTCGCGCGGCGCCCGCGCCAGCTCGGGCAGCCAGCGTTTGAGGTAGATGCCCTCGGGGTCGAACTTGACGGCCTGGGTGAGCGGGTTGAACACCCGGAAATACGGCGCCGCGTCCGCACCGCAGCCGGCCACCCACTGCCAGCCCAACGTGTTGTTGGCGAGGTCAGCATCGACCAGCGTGTCCCAGAACCAGCGCGCGCCGTGCAGCCAGTGCTGGCGAAGATTCTTGGTCAGGAAACTGGCCACGATCATGCGCACCCGGTTGTGCATCCAGCCGGTGTGCCACAGCTCGCGCATGCCGGCATCCACCAGCGGAATGCCGGTGCGTCCCTGCTGCCAGCGCGCCAGCTGTGCCGCATCGTCGGGCGCCCAGCGAAAGCCTTCGAAGCGCGGGTTGAAGTTGGCCGTCGGCGTGTGCGGAAAGTGATACAGGAGGTGGTGGGCAAACTCGCGCCAGCCCAACTCGCGCAGATAGGGCTCGATGTCCGGCCGCCGCCGTGCGTCCTGCCGTTCGAGCTGCTGCTGCAGCCCGGCGTGGATCTGCCGCGGCGAGATCTCGCCGAAGTGCAGATGCGGCGACAGCCGCGAGGTGCCGTGCCGGGCGGGCAGGTCGCGCGCCTGGGCGTAGTCGTTCACCGCGTCGTCGCCGAACAGCTCTAGCAGCTCGCGCGCGCCGCGTTCGCCCGGCTGCCAGGCATCCTTCAGCCCGCCGTCCCAGCGCATGCGCGGCAGCAGCTTGAGCGCCGCCAGCGGCAGGCTGCCGGACAGCTGCAGCCAGCCCGGTACGGCCGGTTCGGGCAGCGGTTCGGGCGACTTCAGCTGCGCTCGCAGGTTGCGCCAGTAGGGTGTGAACACGCGGTACGGTTCGCCCTGCTGCGTGCTGATCTGCCACGGCTCCGACCACAGCGCCGCGCAGTGGCTGTGCACTGTCACGCCCTGTTCGCGCAGCGCCGCCTTGAGCCGGGTATCGCGGGCAATCGCTGCCGGTTCGTACAGCCGGTTCCAGTACACCGCGCCGGCGCCGCTTTGCGCCAGCAGCTCGCGCAGCTGCGTGAGGCTGTCGCCCTGGCACAGATGCAGGCTGCCGCGCAGCTGCTGCAGGTCAGCCTGCAGCGAGGCGAGCGAATGATGCAGCCACCAGCGGCTGGCCGCGCCGGCCGCCCACGGCGTCTCCTCGGCGGACGCGTGGATGAACACCGGCAGCACCTGTGCGTGGGCCGCGCAGGCGGCCGTCCAGGCCGGGTTGTCGCTGAGGCGCAGGTCGCGCCGGAACAGCACCAGCGCTGCACTCATGCCGGGGAAGCCTGATTCATCGGCTAGCAGCCTGTCGGGCTTGAGATCGGCGCAGCGCCCCTCTGCGCACCAAGCAGGCAAATCGCACCAACGGGGTGCGAAAACAGGGGCATCCGTCGCCACTTTCGCCGAAACGAACGGATTTCCGG
>JAJYSM010000094.1 GCA_021793575.1 Pseudomonadota bacterium | reverse complement strand
CGCGTACTGGAGGCGATCCAGCATTCGGCCCGCACCGGCAAGATCGGCGACGGCAAGATCTTCGTCAGCACGCTGGAACAGGTGATCCGCATCCGCACCGGCGAGCTGGATCACGACGCCCTCTGACAGCCCGTCGGCCGCACGGCCCACGGCGCTGCGGCAGCGCCTCCCCGTTGCGCAGCAAACCCCGGCTTCCACAATCTGTTGGGTTGACCGCGCCCCGGCCACCCGATATGTTGTGCCGGTCGGTGCCTGTCCTGACGTGATCGTCGGTCGGGCTTAAAAGGGAATCCGGTGGGAATCCGGAACTGCCCCGCAGCGGTAAAGCGGAAACGAACGTGCCCACACGCACTGGCCCTCGGCGGCTGGGAAGCGGGCGCAAGTAGGCGGATCGCAAGATCCCTGTCCGCAAGTCCGAAGACCTGCCGACACACCGGGGCGAACAGGCCCCGGTGAGTGGTGACGGCTTCCGCGGGGAGGCGCGTCGCAGCACCGGAGTCGCATGACGCCGGTGCTGTGAGTCGACCCCGGAAGCTCTCGCTTGAGGCCCTGCGCGCGGGAGCAGGTGCGTTGATGTCCATGCCGGGAGTCTTCACCCATGCAACCCCTCGATACTGCTGCAGACGGGCGCCACGCTGCGCGCGCCACTGACTCCGTCCCCGCGGCCGAACCGGCCGCCACCGCCACGGCCGTGCCGCCAGCCGACGCGACCGCGTTTGCGCTGATCCCGCCGCACAATCCCGGCCAGATGCGCGTGACCAAGCGCAACGGCGGCCAGGAGGTGGTCGACGTCAACAAGATCGTGCACGCGGTGACCCGCAGCGCCGAGGGCCTGCACGGCGTCGACCCGTTGCGCGTCGCCCTGAAGACCATTGGCGGCCTCTACGATGGCGCCACCACGCAGGAGCTGGACCAGCTGTCGATCCGCACCGCCGCTGCGCTCACCGCCGAGGAGCCCGAGTACGGCCAGCTCGCCGCGCGTCTGCTTGGCGCCTACATCGACAAGGAAGTCAGCGGGCAGGAAATCCAGAGCTTCTCGCAGTCGATTGCGCGCGGCGCGAGCTTAAGCATCCTCAACGATCGACTGCGTGATTTCGTGGCCGCCAACGCGCGCAAGTTGAACGATGCGATCGACCCGCTGGCCACCCGCCGCTTCGAATACTTCGGCCTGCGCACGGTGTACGACCGCTACCTGCTGCGCCATCCGCAGCGGCGGCTGGTACTCGAGACGCCGCAGCACTTCTTCATGCGCATCGCCTGCGCGCTGGGCGGCAACGAGATCGGTGAAACGCTGGAGCTCTACCGGCTGCTGTCGTCGCTGGAATACATCCCCAGCTCGCCCACCCTGTTCAACGCCGGCACCCGCCACGAGCAGCTCAGCTCGTGCTACCTGCTCGACTCGCCGGTCGATACGCTGGAGTCGATCTACGACAAGTACGCCGACGTCGCCAAGCTCAGCAAGTTCGCCGGCGGCATCGGCCTGGGCTACTCGCGGGTGCGCTCGCGCGGCTCGCTGATCAAGGGCACCAACGGCCATTCGAACGGCCTGCTGCCGTGGCTGAAGACGCTGGATGCGTCGGTTGCTGCGGTCAACCAGGGCGGCAAGCGCAAGGGCGCGGCCTGCGTGTATCTGGAATCGTGGCATGCCGACATCGAGGATTTTCTCGAGCTGCGCGACAACACCGGCGACGACGCGCGGCGCGCGCACAACCTCAACATCGCCAACTGGATTCCGGACGAGTTCATGCGCCGGGTCGAGGGCGACCGCGAGTGGTCGCTGTTCGATCCGAAAGCGGTGCCGCAGCTGGTCGACTGCTGGGGCGCAACGTTCGAGCAGGCCTACGCGGCGGCCGAGGCCGAGGGTCTTGCCGTGAAGACGGTGAAGGCGCGCGAGCTGTACGCGCGCATGATGCGCACCCTGGCGCAGACCGGCAACGGCTGGATGACCTTCAAGGACCGCTGCAACGCCACCAGCAACCAGACCGCCGACCCGGCCAACGTGATCCACCTGTCCAACCTGTGCACCGAGATCCTCGAAGTCAGCTCGGCCAGCGAGACGGCGGTGTGCAATCTCGGCTCGATCAACCTGGCGCGGCATGTGGCGCGCGCCGCCGATGGCAGCCAGACGTTCGACTTCGCGCAGCTGGCCTCGACCGTGCCCACCGCGGTGCGCCAGCTCGACCGCGTGATCGACCTGAATTTCTACCCGATCGCCAGCGCGCGCACCGCCAACATGAAATGGCGTCCGGTCGGCCTCGGCGTGATGGGCCTGCAGGACGTGTTCTTCAAGCTGCGGCTGCCGTTCGACTCGGCCGAGGCGCTGGCGCTGTCCACCCGCATCGCCGAGGAGATCTATTTCCACGCGCTGTCGATGTCGAACGAAGCGGCCGTGCAGGTCGGCGCGCATCCAGGTTTTGCCGAGAGCCGCGCGGCGCATGGCGAGCTGCAGTTCGACTACTGGCCGCAGGCCACTGCGCACGACGGCGCGCGCTGGGATGCGCTGCGCGAAAGCATCCGGACGCACGGCCTGCGCAACTCGCTGCTGATCGCCATTGCGCCGACGGCCACCATCGCCTCGATCGCCGGCTGCTACGAATGCATCGAGCCGCAGGTGAGCAACCTGTTCAAGCGCGAGACGCTGTCGGGCGATTTCCTGCAGGTGAACCGCTACCTCGCCGACGAGCTGAAGGCGCTCGGCCTGTGGACACCGGAGATCCGCGACGCGATCAAGCTGGCCGAGGGATCGATCCAGGGCATCGCGGCGATCCCCGAGCGCCTGCGCGCGATCTACCGCACCGTGTGGGAGCTGGCGCAGAAGGCGCTGATCGACCTGGCGGCTTCGCGTGGAGCCTTCATCGACCAGAGCCAGTCGCTGAACCTGTTCATGGAAAACCCGAACATCGGCCAGCTGAGTTCGATGTACATGTACGCGTGGAAAGCCGGCATCAAGACCACCTATTACCTGCGCTCGCGACCGGCCACCCGGATCGCCAAGACCACCGTCACCGCGGGCAAGGCCGCGGCGCCGGAACCGGGCGCGGACGACCAGGCGCAGGCCACCGCCGCCGTGGTCTGCTCGCTGGAGAACCCCGGGTACTGCGAGGCCTGTCAGTAGCCCGCGCCCCTCTCCCTCCGGGAGGGCTGGGGTGAGGGTTCGGTTTGGCCCGGTTCTCCGCAAAGCGAACCCTCATCCGCCCCTTCGGGGCACCTTCTCCCGCAGGGAGAAGGATTCGCCCAACACCTCAAGGAGCACCCATGTCCGCCCAGCCTGCCCGCCACGCGCAGATCCTCGACCCCGGCTTCGAACTGACGCTGCGGCCGATGCGCTATCCCGCGTTCTACGAGATGTACCGCAACGCGATCAAGAACACCTGGACGGTGGAGGAAGTCGATTTCTCGATGGACACCGCCGATCTCAGCGCGAAGATGTCGCCCGCCGATCGCCACCTGATCCAGCGGCTGGTGGCATTCTTCGCCACCGGCGACACCATCGTGTCGAACAACCTGGTGCTCAACCTGTACCAGCACATCAACGCGCCCGAGGCGCGCATGTATTTGTCGCGCCAGCTGTACGAGGAATCGCTGCACGTGCAGTTCTACCTCACCCTGCTCGACACCTACATCCCCGACCCGGTCGAGCGCAACGCCGCGTTCGCGGCGATCGAGACGATCCCCTCGATCCGCCAGAAGGGCGCGTTCTGCTTCAAGTGGATCGACTCGATCCAGCACCTGCACCGGCTGGAGACGCGCGAACATCGGCGGCAGTTCCTGCTCAACCTGATCTGCTTCGCCGCCTGCATCGAGGGCCTGTTCTTCTACGCCGCCTTTGCCTACGTCTACTACCTGCGCTCGCGCGGCCTGCTGCACGGGCTGGCCGCAGGCACCAACTGGGTGTTTCGCGACGAGAGCGGGCACATGGCGTTCGCCTTCGACGTGGTGCGCACGGTGCGCGACGAGGAGCCGGAGCTGTTCGACGACGCGATGCGCGCGCAGGTCGAGCAGATGATGGAGGACGCGATCGCCTGCGAGACGCAGTTCGCCGAGGACGTGCTGTCCGGCGGCGTGGTCGGCCTCTCGCCGAAGGAGATGCGTCAGTACCTCGAATACTGCGCCGACCAGCGTTTTGTCCAGCTCGACCTGCCAAAGAAATACGGCACGCGCAACCCGTTCGACTTCATGGATCTGCAGGACGTGCAGGAAGTGACCAACTTCTTCGAGCGGCGGGTTTCCGCCTACCAGGTCGGCGTGCAGGGCGAGGTGGCGTTCGACATGGCGTTCTGAGCCGGTTTGGCCGCGCCTGCGGGGCCGGGCGGCGCATTTTCCTGCAGCGGCAGCACCATTGTCATGAAAAGCTATTAGAATCATGCGCTGGCTCGTCGCCGCAGCGCGCAACATCCTGCGTCGGCGCACCACCCAAAGGGGAATCCATCGTTGATCCGAGACCGCCGGGCCGCCAGCCCGCGGGCTTCCGCTGCGAGGGAGCGACCCGCCACCGCCCACCTGCGCCAAGGATCTTCGATGACTTCCCCGATTCGCCTCAGAGTGCTGCCGTTCGCCATCGCCTCGCTGCTGACGATGGCCCCGCTGGCCGCCCAGAACATCACCACCGCCGGCGTCAGCGGCCGCGTGCTCGACGGCAAGGGCCAGCCGGTGGCCGGCGCCACGGTGACCATCGTGCACCAGCCTTCGGGCACCACCAAGGCGACCGTCACCGACGCCGACGGCCGCTACACCGCGCAGGGTCTGCGCGTGGGCGGGCCGTTCGAGATCAGCGCCAGCAAGGCAGGCATGCCGGCTGCCGAGCAGGGCAACGTCTACCTGCAGCTGGGCCAGTCGTCCGCGATCAACCTGAGCATGAATGCCGGCACGCCGGACGCGCGCACCCTGGGCGCGGTGACGGTGAGCGCCTCGGCGCTGGCGCAGACCTTCTCCGCCGACAACAAGGGGCTGTCGACCAACATCTCGCAGCGCCAGCTGCAGGCCACGCCGCAAGGCAACCGCTCGATCGACGACATCGCCCGGCTGGACCCGCGCATCACCGTGATCGACCAGGGCGTGGGCTCGATCTCCGCCAACGGCATGAACAACCGCTACAACAACATCAGCGTGGACGGCGTCAGCCAGGGCGACCCGTTCGGCCTCAACGCCAACGGCCTGCCGTACCAGAAGGCCGCGATCTCGCCGGACACCATCGCCGAGTACAACATCTCCACCGCCAACTACGACGTCACCTCCGACACCGTCGGTGCCGACATCAACGCGGTGACCAAGTCCGGCACCAACCAGTTCCACGGCTCGGCGTATTACGTCTACCGCAACGCCCGCAAGCTGGTGGGCGACGCCGGCTGGCTGCCCAGCAGCAACCCCGGCTACCAGTACAAGGGCTACACCAACGACTGGACCGGCGGCTTCACCGTGGGCGGTCCGATCATCAAGGACAAGCTGTTCTTCTTCGTCGCCGCCGAGCACGAGCGCACCAACGGCATCGGCGCCGACTCCGCCAACGGACTGGACACCACGCTCGGCCAGGGCCCCTCGACCAGCAACAAGGTCTCGCCCGGCGACCTGCAGAAAATCATCGACGCCGCCAAGCAGCTCGGCCTCACACCGGGCAATTTCGGCGGCTCCACCGGCCTGGCCTACGACGACAAGCGCTACCTGGGCAAGATCGACTGGAACATCAGCAACAACCACCGCGCCAGCTTCACCTACCAGGACACCAAGGAGCTGCTGCCCGCCGTCGCCGGCAACAGCCCCAACAGCATCGGCCTGACCAGCTACACCTACACCAAGGCAATCAGCACCAAGAACTACGTCGCCCACGTGTTCGACGACTGGACCGAAAACTTCTCCACCGAGGCGAAGATCGGCTATCAGAAGTTCGTGCAGGACACCACCGCGCCCTACCAGGAGCCGGCGGTCAACGTGAACCTGTCGCCCACCGGCAAGGGCCCGTCGGTGAACCTCGGCAAGGAGCGCTTCCGCCACTACAACCACATCGACACGAAGAAGTTCACCGTGTTTCTGGCCGGCACCTACTACGCCGGCGATCACGCGATCAAGGGCGGCATCGACTACCAGAGCAACAAGATCAACAACCTGTTCGGCCAGACCGAATTCGGCCAGTACAACTTCTGGGGCATCAGCAACTTCCAGGCCGGCAACTACAACTCCTACATCCTGTATCACCCGGCGCCGGGTTACGCGCTCAACGACATCGCCGGCCGCTGGACCTACAGCCAGTACAGCCCGTTCCTGCAGGACACCTGGCAGGTCAGCAACCAGCTCTCGCTGCAGTACGGCGTGCGGGTGGACATTCCGCACTCCAGCGCGCCGCCGGTGTACAACGCCGCGTTCTCGCAGGCCTTCGGCTACCGCAACAACTACACGGTGGGTTCGGCCAACCGGGTGGTCGAGCCGCGGCTGTCGTTCAACTACCAGTTCAACAGCGACTACAAGACCCAGCTGCGCGGCGGTGCCGGCCTGTTCCAGACCTCGCCGCCGACGGTGTGGATGACCAACCCGTACCAGAACAACGGCGTCACCCTGCTCTCCTACACCACCTTCAACCCGGCGCTGGCGCCGTTCAGCCCGGATCCGTACAAGCAGAACATTCCCGCCGGCGGCGGTGCCGGCTCGATCGACACCATCTCGCAGAACTTCCGCCTGCCGACGGTGTGGAAGGCTAGCCTCGCGCTGGACCGCGAGCTGCCGTGGTGGGGCCTGGTGGCCTCGGCCGAATACCAGCACATCCAGGTGCGCGACGGCATCCTGTACCAGGCGATCAACTTCGGCACGTCCACCGGCGTGCTGCCGGACGGCCGCCTGCAGTACTGGAAGACGCCGGGCGAGGCGCCCACCTCGAAGGACGCGCTGGCCAACCAGAACCGCGCCTTCAGCACCGCCTCGACCCTGCTCACGAATACCCACAAGGGCAAGTCGGACAGCTTCACGCTGGCGCTGAGCAAGCCGTTCGCGAACGGTTTCTCCGGCAATGCCAGCATCACCTTCAACCACGCCACCGACGTCGATCCGGGCGCCGACACCATCGCCTTCAGCGGCTACTCGCGCGTGGCGCGGCTGAACCCAAACTCGGATGTCGCCGCCACCTCGAACTACAACACCGCCAAGAGCGTCAAGCTGTCGCTGAACTGGCAGCACAAGTTCTTCGGCGACTACCGCAGTCAGGTGTCGATGTTCTACAACGGCCACAGCGGCACGCCGTACACCTGGATCTTCGCCAACGACGCAAACGGCGACAGCATCTCCGGCTGGGATCCGGTCTACATCCCCGCCGTCAACGATGCCAAGGTGGCGTTCGCCCCGGGCACCAGCGCGCAGACGATCCAGCAGTTCCAGGACTTCATCGCCAGCAACCCGTACCTGCGCGACCATCGCGGCCAGGTGGCCAGCCGCAACGGCGCGGTGACGCCGTGGGTGACCCAGCTGGACATGAGCTTCTCGCAGGAGATTCCGGGCATCTTCCCCGGCAACAAGGGCGAGATCCGGCTGGACGTGTACAACTTCCTCAACCTGCTGAACAAGAAGTGGGGCGACGTGCGCAACACCGGCATCTACCCCACCCGCACGCTCGCCAGCTACGGCGGCGTCAACGCGCAGGGCCAGTACGTCTACACGCTGCCCACCGACAAGTTCGGCAACTACCAGCCACAGCAGCTGCAGGTCTACGACGGCGGCTTCTTCGATCCCAGCCGCGTGGTCTCGCGCTGGTCGGCGATGCTGACGGTGCGCTACACGTTCTGACCGGTCGGGGCGTCACCTTCGCAGCGTAAAGAGAAAAACCGGCACCCAAGGGTGCCGGTTTTTTTGTGCGGCACCTGCCATGCAAGCGTCCCCCGCTGCCGGCCGTATCAGTTTCCGGACGGCCTGCAAGTGCGGGCGTCGATCGGCCGGGATCCACGCCCGCTGGTGGCCGTGCGCAAAAGAACGACACGTTTGCCTTGTGTATACATTTGTGTATGCTAACCGCTATGAAGGTTGCGGGCTTCAACTGGGATCGCGGCAACTGGCCGAAGTGCGGCAAGCACGGCGTGTCCCGCGAAGAGATCGAACAGGTGTTGCTGGGCGAGCCCGCCGTGATGGCCGACCCGCATCCCGACGAGCCGCGCATGCGCGCCATCGGGAAGACCGCAGCCGGACGCTACGTCTTGCTGGTGTTCATGCTCCGGGACATCCACGGCCAGACCCGGCTACGACCCATCAGCGCCCGCTACATGCACCCGAAGGAGATCAAGCACCATGAGCACCAAATCCAGACCCCTACCCTCGCTGCCCAGTGACGCGGCGGCGGAGAAGTTCGTGGCCACAGCCGACCTGTCGGCCTACGACCTCTCCGGCTTCAAGCCGATGCGCTTCGAGATCGAGCCGAAGGCAGCTGCGCTGAACATGCGCCTGCCGACGTCCCTGCTTGATGCCCTGAAGGCCAAGGCCAAGGCCAGTGGCATCCCGTACACGCGGTACGTCCGGATGCTGCTGGAAAGCGACGTGGCCCGCTCACGCTGACCCGAAGGAAGCGCGCAAGCGGAGTTTGCACAAGTGCGCCCTGGCTGCTGCTGTCGCTTCGAACTCTGCTGTCGCGCCCAAGTGACATACGCATGCGGTTTCGCTCGCGCCCGCAGCGGGTGACTGCGTCCGGTCTGGATGCGGCAACGCGTGCGCACGATCACGTCATGCACGCTCGACAGGCAGCGCAAGCAGGACGACACGCCGAGCAGGCATCCGGCAAAGTGGGCTTGAGCGCGCCCAGCGCATAAGTACGATTGGGTCGACTCGCGGCGCAGGTTTCCTGCGCACCGAGCGCGTGGTCGTGCGTAGCGGTCAGCAGGACATGCAGATTGTCGGCGAAGACCTTGGCGGAGAGATCCGGCTGGATGTGTACAACTGCCTCAACCTGCTGAGCAAGAAGTGGGGCGACGTGCGCAACACCGGCATCTACCCCACCCGCACGCTCGCCAGCTACGGCGGCGTCAACGCGCAGGGCCAGTACGTCTACTCGCTGCCCACCGACAAGTTCGGCAACTACCAGCCACAGCAACTGCAGGTCTACGACCAATACTGTTCAGATAAAATTTTCTCGTGCACAATCGTGCTCCATCGAGGCTTCGATGGACAGAAACGATGGCGAGAACTCGCAAGGCACTGGCGGCGCAAGTTGACGTTGCCCATCTGATCAGCG
>JAJYSM010000093.1 GCA_021793575.1 Pseudomonadota bacterium | reverse complement strand
CTACGCGATCCAGGCGATCCGCGAAGCGATGCCCGCGTTCGACCGCCAGATCAAGGGCTTCGCGCTGCACGATGCGGTGTTCACCGGGGTGGAGACGCGCACCTCCTCGCCGGTGCGAATCCGCCGCAACGACTCACTGCAAAGCCTCAACACCCGCGGCCTCTACCCGGCCGGCGAGGGCGCCGGCTACGCCGGCGGCATCCTCTCCGCCGGGGTCGACGGCATCAAGGTGGCCGAGGCGGTGGCGCGCGATATCACGGCAGCATGCTCGTGACCCAAGTTTCAACGCAAAGGTTGAAATGCCTTATTTAAACCTGTAAATTGAATGTTGATATATCAATTCATAGGTTTAATCATGCGTTTGACGCCGATTCTTCTCCCTGCGCAGTTGGGCGACATCCTCCGCAGCGCACGCCTGAACCGCGGCCTCACCCAGACCGATGTTGCCCGGCAGCTGGGCATCAGCACACAGGCCGTCTCCAAGCTGGAGAAGCATGCCGCGCGGGCATCCTTCGATCGTATTCATCGGCTATGCCAAGTGCTGGGACTGGAGCTGCTTCTGCAGGACAAACCCGCGATGAATCTGCGCGACGCGGGAGCGCCGGAATGGTAGCCATGCCGCGCTCGCTGGTCCTGGACATATGGATGAACGGTCTGTACGTCGGCACCTGGGAGCGCCCCAAAGGGGGGGGCGACCGACTGACCTACGACACCGGCTGGATCCAGTCCGATCAGGGTCGCCCGCTCTCGCTATCGCTTCCATTTGCGCAAGTACGCGGCCGCGGCGATGCCATGCAGATCTTGCGCGGCGACAAGGTTGCCGCGTATTTCGAGAACCTGATTCCGGACAACGAGCGCATCCTGGCGCGATTGCGCGATCGGTACGGCGCTCGCTCCACTGCAGCGTTCGACCTGCTCGCCGCGATCGGCCGCGACTGCGTCGGCGCCATTCAGTTGCTTCCGGCAGGTACGGAACCAGGCGACATTCGTCGTATCGAGGCTACCTCGCTCAATGAAGCCGGCGTAGCCAGTGTGTTGCGCAGTACCACGCTGTTGCGACACTCGGGAGGAGTCATCGACGACGATGCGTTTCGTGTGTCCATTGCCGGCGCGCAAGAAAAAACCGCGCTGTTGCGGCATCGCGGACGCTGGTGCATTCCGCATGGTGCCACGCCATCCACCCACATCTTCAAACTGCCGCTTGGGCTGGTGGGCAACGTGCAGGCCGACATGCGCATGTCGGTCGAACTGGAATGGCTGTGCATGGAGCTGGTGCGCGAATACGGCTTGCCTGTCGCCCACACAGAGATCGGACGGTTCGAGGATCAGAAGGCCCTGGTCGTGGAGCGCTTCGACCGCACCCGCGCGCGCGACGGCCAATACTGGTTGCGCATTCCGCAGGAAGATTTTTGTCAGGTTTCCGGCCTGCCACCGAGCCGCAAGTACGAAAGCGACGGCGGCCCTGACATCCGCCGGATCATGGACATCCTGCGCGGCTCTGAGAGCGCCGATGCGGATCGCGACAATTTCTTCCGGACACAATTGCTGTTCTGGATCATGGGCGCCACCGACGGCCACGCCAAGAACTTCAGCCTCACCTTGCTTCCCGGCGGACGTTACCGGCTCACGCCGCTGTACGACGTCCTGTCCACCTGGCCGATCCAGGGCCGCGGCGCAAACCGGATGGATCCGCACAAGGCGCGTCTGGGCATGGCGGTGGAAGGCGGCAATCGCCACTACCTGATCCACGACATCCACCGTTGGCACTGGGTCGGCATGGCCGAAAGCCTGGGCCTCGGCAACCGCGCCGCTGCGATGATCGAGGATCTCGTCCAACGCACTCCGCGTGTACTCGATGCGCTGGCAAAACGCCTGCCGGAGGATTTTCCCGCGACGCTGTTCGACAGTGTCGCGAGCGGCATGACGGCAGCCATCAAACGGCTGGCAAAAGAACCGGATCGCCGCTCGATGACGTCAGTCAGGAAGCGTTGAGCCGATCCGCGCCCACGCCACGTCCCAGCCGATCCGCTCCTGCTCCAGCCGCACACGCACGCCCCGGCGGTCGCCGCGCAGGTCGCGGTACAGCGCCTGCTCGGCGGCATTCAGGTGGTCGATGGCGTCGGCGCGGTGCGGCTGCGGTTCGGTCACCCACAAGGCGCGATGGGTGAGCAGGGTCGCCTCGTCCATCAACAGCGACTGCACCTGCGGCAGGTAGCCGCGCAGGCGGCCGAGGATGGCCAGGCCGTGGGTGTCCAGGTCGCCCCAGTAATGCACCGCCTGCGCATCACGCAACCACGGCAGCTCGGGCAGATGCTCCACCGCGTAGCCGCGCGCCATCAGCACCACGGACCCGGGCAAGTCGTCGAAGGCCAGGCCGGTCTGCTTGTTCTCGACAATGAACACGCGCCGCACGGGCAGATCGAGTGCGGCCAGTTCACCGAATGGCGCATGGATGTCGCCCAGACCGCCGAGGCGCGCACGCAGGACCGGATCGAGCACGCGCATGCGCAGCCGATCAGGCTCGCGACGCAGGCCGCTGGCCTGCCAGAAATCCGCGTCGCGCGGCAAGCCGCACAGCGTGCGCAGCCACTCGCCGAGCAGGCCGATGCGGGTTTCCAGCCACTTGCTGTCCAGACCGGCCACCGGCAGCTGGCGCACGAACAGGTTCGACGCGGGATGCGCCTGCAGCCAGGCCAGCATGTCGCCGAGGCGGGCGAATTCGGTGTCGTCGGTATCGGCCAGCAAGTCGTAGTGACGGTGCAAACCCGCCGCCAGCGACGGCCAGCGCTGCTCCCATGCCGCGAAACGCGCGCGGGCGCGCTGCCAGCGCACGGTTTCGCCGAGCAGGGCGGCCAGTGCGGCCGCGTCGGGCAGCGACAAGGCTTCCGGTACCGCCTGGCGACCGAGCATGGGCCAGCGCCGCTCGGCCCAGCTCACCTCGCCGCCGCGCCAATCCTTCCATGCCGATCGCCACAGCTCGAATGCGGCCCAATGCGCGCTGGCTTGCCGTTCGCCCGGCGCCGCCAGCGACACGCGCAGCGGCCATTCGCCATCGCCATCCAGCCAGTCGCCGGCCTGGCGTCGCCAGTGCCCGCGCAGCAGCGCGACGACCTGCTCAGGGCTGCGCATCGCCGCCTTCGTGCGCGACACGCGGCAGGTCGAGGCGCTGGCTGGCAGCGTCGTACTCGATCATCAGCACGCGCGAATCGTGGCGGCCGTCGATCTCGACGAAACACGCGCCGCCGATGAACGGCTCCAGCGTCATCACCGACTTCAGCGGTGTGGCCACGATCATCTGGAAGCCGAAGTTCTCGAAGATGCGCATGGCCATCGCGGTGAATTCGTTGTCGGCCTTGTCGAACGCCTCGTCCAGCACCACCGCCGCATATTGCGGCACGCCGCCGTCCTCGTCGCCGAGCTGGTAGCGCAGCGCGGCGGCCAGGCAGGTGGTGGCCAGCTTCTGGCGCTGGCCGCCGGACTTGCCGGCACCGCTGCGATAGACCTCCAGTTGGCGACCGCTTTGTGCGTCGCGCTCCTCGCCGATGAACTCCACGTGCAACCGCACGTCCAGTACTTGCTCGCGCCAGCGCTTGTGCTCGGGGTCGGTCGAGGCCAGCCGCGCCACCAGCTTGCGCAGGCCCTCGAACTGCGCCTCGGCGCGCTCGCGGTCGTCGGTTTTCTGGCTGCCGAGCACCGCGGCCAACTGCTGGCGGAACTCGATCACCTCCGGCAGGCGGCGATCTTCCGGCTTGATCTGCAGGAGGCTGCCGCGGTTGAACGGCACCGTCTCCAGGCTGGCGTTGACGTCCTCCATGCGCGCGCGGATCGCCTTGTGCGCCTGCGCGATATACGTCTGCAGCGCCACCAGGTTCTGTCCGCTCTGGGTGCGCAGCATGTCGAAGAAACGCGCCTCGTGCGCGGGCAGGCCGTCGCGCTCGAGCCGCTCCAGCCGGGCGAAGAAATCCGCCGCGCTTTCCAGGTTGGCCTGGACGTCGCCGGCGTCCTGCACCCAGCGGCGGCGGAAGCTTTCGAAGCAACTGACGATGCGATGGGTTTGCTCGCCTGCTTCGGCTTCCAGCGCGGCGATGCCCTGGGTGAGGGCGCGCTCCATCGCCAGCGTGCGCTCGGCCAGGTTGCTCAGAGTGAACAACGCGCCCGCATCGCAACGGGCATGCAGCCCCTGCTGCTGCAGCGGCGTCAGCGGCCAGGCCGCCACGTCCTCGGCGCAGCGGGCGCGCTCCCTGTCCAGCCGCTCGCGCTCGCGGCGGTGATCGCGGCGTTCGTCGCGCACCTCGTTCAGCAGGCGCTGCGCGGTGGCGGCCTGCTTTTCCTTCGCGGCGATGCGCTCGCCCAGTTCGCGCAGGGCCACGTCGCCTTCGCGCAGCTCCTTCAGCATGGCTGCGATCGCATCCAGCCGCGCCAGCAGGGGCGCGACGTCGATGTCGCTCCAGCGCAGGTTGGCCAGCGACTGCGCCGCGACGGCGTGGCTGGCCTGCTGTGCGCGCTCGGCCTTGACCGCCGCCATGGTGCGCTCGGCGTCGGCGATCTGCTGCGCCAGCGCGCCGGCTTCGGCCTGGTACAGCGCCAGCTTGTCGCGGTTGTCGAAGCCCAGCGCCCACTGCCGGCGATCGCCGACGGCATGGCGGTCGTCCTTTTCGTGCCGGCTGCGGCCGTGCTTGATCTGGCCCTGCGCAGTGATGGCGCGTTCGCTGCGCTGCAGCGCCTGCACGCTGTCGACGCAGGCGTAGTCGTAGCGGCGCAGCAGTTTGCCGTGCAGCCATTCCTGGTGCGCGTGCGGGGCCAGTTCGAGCTTGTGCAGCAGCGAACGCGGCGGCGGCGCGGACGTGTTCAGCACATCGGCCGCGCCGATGCGGTGATACACCAGCTTGCCGCCGAGGTGGGTGGCATCGACCCAGGCGGCGACTTTGGCGTAATGCCGTTCGTCCACCAGCAGCGACAGCGCGAAGCCGTGCAGCAGGCGTTCGATCGCGCCGCTCCACGCCTGCTCGTCCGCGCGCACCTGGATCAGTTCGCCGGCGAACGGCAGCGCGGTCTCGGCCAGGCCCAGCGCGGCGCACAGGCGGCTGCGCAGCGTTTGCAGATGCGCGGGGATGTTCGAGGAATGGGCTTCCAGCGCGACGATTTCCGCTCGCGCCCGGGAAAAGGCCACCTCGGCCTGCTGCCTGTGCAGGCCCAGTTCCAGCATGCGCTGGTCGGCGCTGACGGCAGCGTCGTGGCCGGCATCGAGCAGGCTGCGCGCCTGCGCGAGCTGCTCGGCGAAACCCTGCGGCGTGCCGGCCAGCTGCCAGTCCAGTTGCCGGCAGGCGGCAGCGGCCACGCCACGGTGGCGCAATCGATCATCGCGCTCCCGCGACACGCTGTCGCGCTCGCGTTCGAGCTGCTCGATCTGCGCGCCGCCCTGTTCGCGGTGACGCGCCTGCAGCTCGCCGAGTTCGCGCTGGTGCTGTTCCAGGATTTGCTGGCGGCCGCCCTCCTCGCCTTCGAGGCCGCGATCGAGCATGTCCAGCTCGCCCAGGCGCGCGCCGAGCAGGCGCAGCCGCTGGCGCTCGCGGTAACCGTCCATGCCGGCCAGCAGCTCGGCCTGTTCGCTGCGCTCGCGGCGCACGTCCATCAGCCGCTGGTGGGCCGTGCGTGCCGGCCGCAGGATCTCGATCTGCTCGCGCGCGCTGACCACCGCCTTGTGCGCCTCATCGAGTTCTGCGAACTCGGCTACCAGGCGGTCGGCCACGGCGAAGGTTTCCGGGCGATCCAGCATGAAATCGCGCAGGAAGTGGTTGAGGTCGCCCAGGTTCTTGGCCGACTGGGTCTTGTGCAGTAGGCGCAGCGCGGTGTCGTTGCCGATGCCGAGCAGGCGGCGGAAGCGTTCGGCGTAGGCATTGAAGCTGTCGTGGTGGTGCACGTCGGCCAGGCGCTGCTTGAGCCGGCGCAGGTCCAGATCGAAACCTGCCAGCTCCGTGGCCAGTTCGAACGGCCGCTCGGCGACGATGAAGTGCTTCGTCACATCGGCGGCATTTGAACTGTTGCCGCGAATCCACAGCAGCCGCACCAGCGTCACGCAGCGGCCCAGCGCGTTGCGGTATTCCAGCGCCAGCGCCGACCACACCGGGCCGCGGCGCAGGTACTGGGTGGCGACTTCGCCCGAATCCTCGTCGTGCTGGTCGGCCCAGGCGCCGCGCACGTAGGACACCAGCGAGCGGTCGCGCCCACTGCGCTCGGCTTCGCGCGCGGCGGCGTTGAAGTCGACCAGCGCGGGCGGCACCAGCAGCGCCGACATCGCGTCGAGCAGGGTCGACTTGCCCGAGCCGGAACGGCCGACGAACAGGAAGCCGCGCTCGGCAATCGGCACCTCGTGCAGGCCGGAGAAGGTGCCCCAGTTGAACACCTGCAGGCGACGCATGCGGAACTGCTCCTCGCGCGGCGTGGGCAGTTCGGAGACAAACAGGGCGGGAGCGCCGCCGGTGTTCTTCATCACTCGTCCTCCTCGCTCTGTGTCTCGATCCCGCCACGCTGGCCGGCCAGGTGTCCGCGATAGACCGCGCCCAGCGCCTGCACGTCTTCGGCGGAGAACAGCAGTTTCAGCGTGGGCGACACCTCGTGCCGGTCCTCGCTGCCGCGGATCGGTTGCAGCACGTTGTTCTTTTTCATCTTCTCGATGGCGGCGTTGAGCTTCTTGGTGAAGCCGGCGCGGTCGGTGCCCTGCGGCGGCTCGTAGACGGCCAGCTGCGCGTGCAGTTCGTCCACAGCCACCACCGCGCGCTGGCCTTGCGCCTCGGCTTCGGCCAGGCGCTGGCGCAGGGTCAGCAGCAGCACCGAGTCGATGAAGGTGAGCGGGCTGGAGCGCAGCAGGGTCGGAGTTTCCAGTTCGCCGGTATCGGCCTGGCGCACGAAGGCCACGCGCAGGTCGCGATCGAGCACCAGTTCCAGGAACAGCTCGCACAGGCGCGCGCGGAGAGCAGTTTCCTCGCGCAGCAGCACCGGCCACAGCAGGGCGTGGCGCTCGGCGTCCACGCTGGGGCCGGCCAGCAACTGGCACAGCACGCGGCGCGCCTCGAACGGCAGGCTGCCGCTGTCGCCGGGGAACAGGCCGGCATCGCCCACGCCATCCGGCGGCGGATCTTGCGAAATCGGCGCGGCCATCTCCTCAGACCAGTTCATCGCGTTTTTCCTTGAGGAAGTACAGCAGGGGAATGCGGGCGCGGCGCTCGTGACCGTCCTCGCCACGCCAGCTCACCGACTCGAAACGGTCGGGCACCGGCATGCCGTGACGGCTGCCCAGCGCGACGTAGCCGACCACGCTGCCCAGCCCCTGTTCGGCCGGAAAGCGTTCGAGCACGGCGCCGACCGAGCACTGCGCGTGCTCGGTCAGCAGTGCGCGCACGCGCTGCTTCAGGGTGCGAAAGTCGATCTCCGACTGCGCCACCAGTTCGCCCACGCTGTCCAGCGTGATGGCCGCGCCACCGGCGCGCACGATGGTACCGTCGACCTGAGTGGTACGCGGATCGTTGAGCCGCCAGCGCGACAGCGAGTGCAGCCGGGCACTGCTCAGGACCAGGGTGTAGTCGATGCCTTCGTTGCTGCGCATGCGGTCGCGCAGTTTCAGCGCCTCGGCCTGGGTCTGTTTCAGCAGCTGATGCAGGCGGCGCTGTTCCAGGTAGGCGCGGCTCTGCACGAAGCTTTTCAGGCTGCGCGCGAAGTGCTGCAACACATCGTGCACGTGACCACCGCGTTCGAGCAGGGTGCGGGTGAGGTGCAGCAGGAAGCTGCGCTCGCGCCGATCCAGCTTGCGGGCGAATTCGCGGCCGGTCACCGCATCCACCGCGGTTTCCAGCTGGCCGCTCTGCTCGGCGTCGGTCAGCAGTCGCCAGAACGCGTCGAAGCTTCGTCCCGATTCGCTTTCGGCGATCACGTCGACGCCCGCGAACAGCGCCTCCAGCATTTCGCCGCGCTGGCGCTCGTCGTCGATGATGCGCTCGCGGAAGCCGCGGTCGAGCTGCTGGAAGTCGTGGCGCACGTGGCGGAAATCCTCGGCCAGCTCGTCGGCCAGCGCGATGATCTCGCGCGCCCGTTCCAGCGCGCGGGCGTCGTCCAGCACGTCCACCCGGCCTTCGCTGACGGCCGCGATCTGCGCGTCGATGCGCTCGCGCTCGGCCAGCAGTTCGGCCAGGCGGCTGTGCGGGTTGTCATCGGTCTGCCGGGCCAGTTGCACCAGTTGCTGGATGACCAGCGCGAGGCGGCTTTCGGTAGCCACGCTGCGGCTGGAGTCCAGGCTGCCGAGAAAGCGCAGCGCGCCGATCGCCTGGGTGGACAGTTCGTACTGCTCCTCGCTGGCGCCGTCCGGGAAGCGCCGCTCCAGCCAGCCCGCTGACAGCCACTCGGCCGCGTAGCCCTGGGCGTTGCGCGGCAGCACGTGGCCGTGCCCACGCAGTTCCTCCAGCTCGCGCTCCAGCCGCTCATGCAGCAGCGATGCCGGTAACCGACGCTCGGCATCGTGCAGCAGGCATTGCAGCAGGGCGGCAATCAAGGGCGCATGGTCGGCAGCCAGCAGCTTCCATGTCGGTTGCTGGCGCAATCTTTGCCACAACGCGACCCGTGCATGGCTTTTCACGACGCTGTAACCCATGGCGCGCCAAGACGTGAGTCTCCTGCAGAGGCAAGACGAAAACCCGCGGTTTTGCGACCCGATGGCAAGCGGACGATCATCTGAACAGCATGGTTGCGTGACGTGTAGGCACGGCCGTGCATTGTAATCAGTGACGTCTCAAACGGTGCGACTTGAACCGACGGCGACTGCCGATGCGCTCCGGTCATCCTGACGATGCCGCCCGGCCCGGACATCCATTGCAGCTGATTTGCGCTGCGAGCTGCCGTCAAGCTGGCATCACGGCGCGTCGCCAAGCAACGTGTCAACGCGGTAGCCCGAGCTGACACTCATTCTGGCATCGCCTGCGGCTGCAGCCACTGCGCGATCGGCGCCGGACGTCCCAGCAGGTAGCCCTGGCCCAACTCGCAGCCCATCGCCAGCAGGGCTTCGCGCTGGGCCGGCGTCTCGATGCCCTCGCAGCCTGTCGGGCTTGAGATCGGCGCAGCGCCCCTCTGCGCACCAAGCAGGCAAATCGCACCAACGGGGTGCGAAAACAGGGGCATCCGTCGCCACTTTCGCCGAAACGAACGGATTTCCGGTGGT
>JAJYSM010000023.1 GCA_021793575.1 Pseudomonadota bacterium | reverse complement strand
TACCGCGCCAAGTGCGACTGCGGCAGCCAGTCCTGCACGGACGGCGGTAACAAGTAGTCGGTCTCGCGGTCGATCAGTCGAAATCTGCGCATGCCGTCGGTCGTCATCGAGGATGGCTAATTTTAGCCGAGGAGAGCGGGTAAGTCCGACAGGCTGCTAGGCGCTGGCGCGTCAGACGTTTTCCGCTTCATCAGCAGTCGCAGCCTGGACACGTTTTGCGGCTGGTGGCACGCGTCGGGTAGCAGATTCCTACTACCAAAAAGGCCGGCCGGGTCATACCAAGAGATGCGTGCGTCGCGACCGCCGAACCGTTTGCCCGGTTCGGCGAAAAATTCCCAGTCTCTCAGGCCATGTGAATGGCGTTGGCCGGCCGGATAAGACTCTCGGCCGGAATGCCGAACATGTCGTGCAGTTTCCGGATCATGGGCAGCGTCAACGAACGCTTGCCGGTGAGCACTTCATAGACCCGGTTCGACCGGCCGATAGCAGGTTCAAGGTCTTTCACGGTGAGGCCGGATTGCTCCATGCAAAACTTGATAGCCTCGATCGGATCGGGTGGGCTCATGGGGTAATGCCGCGATTCGTAGGCTTCGACCAGCGTCGCCAGTACATCGAGCTTGTCTCCCTCGGGGGTGCCGAGCCTGGCGTTCATCAATCCACTGATCTCGGCGAGGGCGGCCTTGCAGTCTGCTTTGGTCCTGATGGGTTTGATGTTCATGCGCTGCCTCAAATGGTTTGAACGTCGATCCTGTCGTACTGCTTGTGGGTGCCGATGAAACGCACGTAGACAACGCGGTAGTCGTAGTTGATCCATACGACCAGCCGGTACTTGTTGCCGGCAAGATTGAACACGACGCGACCATCTCGCAGGATGCTGGCCGTGCCGAAATTCGCCTTGACATCCGCTGGCTGCGACCAATCAGCGGCGATGACGTATCGATACCAGGCGAGCGCCGGCCCCTCGGCATCCCGGCAGGCCGGTGTGTTCGTCCAGAATGCCTTGAGCGTCGACAGAGCGATGATCCGCATGGGTTGAAGAATAGTCCCGACATGGGACTAACGCAACCGGAGATGAACCCGCCCGCGGCCGACCCTGGCAAACCCATCCGCGCACTCCGGCGTCACTCCGCCCGCGGATGATTGAGTTCGACCCGGTGCTCCACGCCGTCGTCGACCAGCGTCAGCCACGCGTCCGGCTGCGCCACGTCATCCAGCCACAGCGTGCCGACGGTGCCGGCGGGGCTTTGCCGCAGGGTGATGCGGTACAGCGTGTCGCGGTGGCGGTAGTCGAGCGAGAAGCCGTCCCACTCCGGCGGCAGCACCGGCGCGAAGCGCAGCCGGCCGGCTTCCAGCTGCAGGCCGAGCAGCGATTCCACGATCAGCCGGTACATCCAGCCGGCCGAGCCGGTGTACCAGCTCCAGCCACCGCGGCCGACGTGCGGCGGCACCGCGTAGACGTCGGCGCTGGCCACGTAGGGCTCGACCTTGTAGACGTCCATCTGCGCCGCGTCGAGGCCGTGGCTGACCGGGTTGATCATGCGCAGCAGCTCCCACGCGCGCGCGCTGTCGCCGAGTTCGGCGAACGCCATCGTGGCCCAGATCGCCGCGTGCGTGTACTGGCCGCCGTTCTCGCGCACGCCGGGCACGTAGCCCTTGATGTAGCCGGGGTCGACGGCGGAGCGGTCGAACGGCGGGTCGAGCAGCTGCACCAGCCCCGCCTCGCGCCGCACCAGGTGGCGGTCGAGCGACTCCATCGCCTGCCGCTGGCGCTCCGGCGGCGCCGCGTCGGAGAGCACCGACCAGCTCTGCGCGATCGAGTCGATGCGGCATTCGTCGTTGCCGGCCGAGCCCAGCGGCGTGCCGTCGTCGAAGTAGGCGCGGCGATACCAGGCGCCGTCCCAGCCGTGCTGCTGCAGCGCTTCGCGCAGCTTGGCGACTTCACCTTCGCAGCGCTGCGCGAAGCTCTCGTCAGCGTGCAGCCGCGCCACCTCGGCGAAGCGCGTGAGCACCTCGCAGCTGAAGAAGCCCAGCCAGATGCTCTCGCCGCGGCCGGCTTCACCGACGCGGTTCATGCCGTCGTTCCAGTCGCCGCTGCCGATCAGCGGCAGGCCGTGCGCGCCGCGCCGCAGGCTGTGCTCGATCGCCCGCACGCAGTGCTGATACAGCGGTTCGCGCAGGTCCGAAGTCAGCGGCAGGTCGTAATAGGATTCCTCGTCCGGATGCAGCGGGCGGCCATAGATATAGCCCACGCTTTCATCCAGCACGCCGCGGTCGGCGGTGGCCAGCACGTAGCGGCTGGTGGCCAGCGGCAGCCACAGGTAGTCGTCCGAGCACTGCGTGCGCACGCCGCGGTCCTGCGGCGGATGCCACCAGTGCTGCACGTCGCCGGCGGGGAACTGGTGCGCCGCGCACAGCAGCAGCTGGCTGCGCGCCAGCTCCGGTGCCGCATGCAGCAGCGCCATCGAATCCTGCAGCTGGTCGCGGAAGCCGAACGCGCCGCCGGACTGGTAGTAGCCGCTGCGCGCCCAGATGCGGCAGGCGATGGTCTGGTACAGCAGCCAGCCGTTGGCCAGCACGTCCAGCGCCGGCTCCGGCGTGCTGACCTGCACCGCGCCCAGCGTGCGCTGCCAGTGCGCGCGCACCTGCGCCAGCGCCTCGGCGGCGGCACCGCTGCGGCGGAAGCGCTGCACCAGTGCGCTGGCATCGCCGGCATCGCGCCCCAGGCCGAGCCGGAAGATCACCTCGCGCTGTTCGCCCTCGTCCAGGTTCAGGCTGACCTGCTGCGCGGCGCATGGGTCGAGCCCTGCGCCGAGCCGGCCGGACAGCTGCGCGCGACCCAGCGCGGCCGGCGCCCGCGCGCTGCCGTTGCGGCCGAGGAATTCGCTGCGGTCGCCGGCGATGCTGCGCGCCGGGTCGTCGACGTCGAAAAACGCCACCCGGTTGGGGAACTCGGTGTTGTACGCGTTGCGCGCGAACAGTGCGCCGCTGGCCGGGTCGGACTCGGTCACCACGTGCATCGCGGTTTTTTCGCGCAGGTCGCCGAGCAGCCACTCGACGTAGCCGGTGGCGCTGATCCGGCGCGGCCGGCCGCAGCCGTTGCGCAGTTTCAGCACCGAGAACTTCACCGACGCATCCAGCGCCACGTACACCCACAGCTCGGAGCGGATGCCGTCCTCGACGTGCTCGAATACGCTGTAGCCGAAGCCGTGGCGGGTGACGTATTCGCCGCTGCCGCGCGTAGGCAGCGGCGTGGGCGACCAGACCTGGCCGGTTTCCTCGTCGCGCAGGTACAGCGCCTCGCCGCTGCCGTCGCTGACCGGGTCGTTGTGCCACGGCGTGAGCCGGAACTCGTGCGCGTTCTCGCCCCAGCTGTAGGCGCTGCCGCTCTCGGACACCACCGTGCCGAAATGCGGATTGGCCAGCACGTTGCACCACGGCGCCGGCGTGGTGTCGCCAGCGCCCAGCACGATCACGTACTCGCGGCCGTCGGCGCTGAAGCCGCCGTGCGGGTTGCCCAGCTGCAGCGTGGCCGGCAGCGCGAGGCGTGCGATCGTCGCGTCGGCCGGTGCGGCAGTGCGGCGCGACTTGCTCGGTTCGAAGCGCGCGGTGGGCGTCTCCACCCGGCGCCGGTCGAGCTGCTCGGCCAGGCTGCCGCGGTGGTCGGCCAGCACGATCCGCGCGCTCGCCTGCACCACCATGCGGTCCTCGCTGGAAAGCTGCTGCGCCGGCCGCACGAAGATGCCGCCGGGGCGGTCGAGCAGGCTGGCCTCGCTGCCGGAGGCGATCAACCCCATGATCTGGTCTTGCAGCTCCTGCCGGTAGCCGGCGCGGTCCTCGTTCCAGATCACCAGATCCACCGCCAGCCCCTTCAGCCGCCAGTACGCGTGCGCCTGCACAAGCTGGCGCACCAGCTCGATCCGCGCCGGGTCGGCGATCTGCAGCAGCACGATCGGCAGGTCGCCGGAGATCGACTGCCCCCACAGCCCGGACTGGCCGCGGCGGTTGTTGAGCAGGATGCCGGTGTCGGCGCGCAGGTTCGCGTTCGGGTAGATGATCGCGGTGGCCATGTGCTCGTACAGCTGCGCGTCGGCCAGCGTGGCGTTGAGCTGGCGCAGCAGCACCTGGCTGTGCGTCCAGGCCAGGTCGAACACGCGGTCGGCCAGATGGCGGTCGCGGTATTTGCCGATCAGCTGCAGGCAGCCAATGCGGCTGTCGGCGATGCCGGTGACCAGATCCACGGTGGCCGCCTGCTCCGGCTCCAGCGTGATGCGGCAACGGATCGCCACGATCGGATCGAGCACCGAGCCGGCGCTGCCGGACAGCCGCGTCTGCTCCGGATCGAACACCTGTGGCCGCGCCGTGCTGCGGCCGCGGCCGATGAAGCGGGCGCGATCGGTCTCGTAGGAGATCTCATCGATGTCGGCGTTGTGCACCGCCAGCAGATGGCACATCCACGGCACCACCTCGTGCTGTGTGCGCGGCCGGCGGCTGCACACGATCGCCTGCAGTTCGGGCACCAGTTCGGTCTGCACGAACAGCTTGCTGAAGGCCGGGTGCAGCGCGTCGGCCAGCGGCGGCGCCAACACCACCTCGGCGTAGCTGGTCAGCTCGATGGTGCGACGGCTGCGGCTGCGGTTGGTGATGCGGGTGCGGCGCAGTTCGATGTCATCCTCCGGCGACACCACGATTTCGGTGTGCGCGTCGAACTCGCGCTCGCGCACGCGGAACTCGGCGCGGGCATCGGAGAAGATCGCCTCGAACAGCTCGGTCTTGCGCAGCGTGGGCTGGTAGGCGGTCGACCAGTAGGCGCCGCTGGCGACGTCGCGCAGGTAGCAGAACATGCCCCAGTGGTCGCGCGTGATGTCTTCCTGCCAGCGCGTCACGGCCAGCTCGCGGCACCGGCTGTAGCCGCCGCCGGCGCTGCTCAGCATCACGTGGTAGCTGCCGTTGGAAAGCAGCTGCACCGCCGGCCGCGGCCGATCCGGATCGCTGAACACACGCAGTCGGGTTTCCGGCACGCGGGCGTCGCCGTCCATGTCGGGGAAGCCGGAGGCGTGCAGGTATTCCGCCGCGGTGCGCGGGATGCGCTCCTGCAGCAGCAGGCTGGTGGCCTGGAACTGCGGGTCGGACTCGAAGCGCCGCTGCATCGGCTGTCCCAGCAGCACGTGCGCCAGCGCCAGCAGGCTCATGCCCTGGTGATGCACCATGAACGAGCGCACCAGCGCCGAGGACTGCCCCAGCGGCAGCCGCGCCGGGGTGTAGTCGATCGCCTCGTACAGGCCGAAGCGGCCTTGCGCACCCAGCTCCGCCAGCCGCTGCAGATTGCGGGTGGCCTCCGCCGGCGCCACCATCAGCGCCAGCGCGCTGGCGTAGGGCGCGATCACCACGTCGTCGCCGAGGCCGCGCTTGAGCCCCAGCCCGGGCACGCCGAACGCGCGGTACTGGTAGGTGAAGTGGGCGTCGAGCATGTTGTAGCCGGACTCGGACACGCCCCACGGCACGTTGAGCTGGTTGCCATATTCGATCTGCCGCGCCACTGCCGCGCGGCAGCTCTGGTCGAGCAGGGTGCCCTCGTAACTGGGCATCACCAGCATCGGCATCAGGTACTCGAACATCGAACCGCTCCACGACAGCAGCACCGGCTCGCCGCCGCTGGTGGTGAGCAGGCGGCCGAGCGAAAACCAGTTTTCCTGCGGCAGCTGGCCCTGCGCGATCGCCACGAAGCTGGCCAGCCGCGCCTCCGACGCCAGCAGGTCGTAATAGCTGGCGTCGAGCCGGCGTTCCTCCACGTTGTAGCCGATCGCCAGCAGGTCGCGCGCGCTGTCGTAGAGGAAGCGGTAATCCATCAGCGCCAGCACGCCGGCCTGATCGGCCAGCTGCTCCAGCAGCGCGATGCGTTCGCGCGCCCGCTCGCGCAGCGCCTCGGCGCCGGCCGCGGCGGGCCAGCACAGCGGTTCGATTCGCGCCAGCTGCAGCAGGGTGGGGATGCCGTCGAAGCGGACGCCGCCGTCGGACGGCGGATCGAGCTGGAAGGCAGCCGCCTCGTCGTGCAGGTCGGTGCACTGGGCGCGCAGCGCCTCCAGCCAGAATGCCGCCTCGCTGCCCGGCACCGGCGCCAGCGCGTCGACCAGCGCCTGCACCTGCCCGCACAGCCGGCGCAGCAGCGCCAGCGCCGCGCTGGTGGTCGCCGGCGGCGTGGCCAGCGCCAGCTGCAGCGGCTGCCGCAGCGGCTGCAGCGCGCCGGCGTGGGCATCGCCGAGCGTCTCGCGCAGCACGTTGAGCGTATCGAGCAGGCCCTGCAGCACGCGCGGCTGGAACACCGGTTCGTCGAGCAGCGCCAGCAGGCCGGGGCGTAGCGTCAGCAGATGGCCGGCGAGGTTGCCGCTGTCCACCGCCGACACATACAACGGCGCCAGCGGCTGCAGGGTCTGCGTGTCGTACCAGTTGTAGAAGTGGCCGCGATGGCGCGGCAGCGCCTGCATGCTGGCCAGCGTCTGGCGCGTGCGTTGCAGCAGTCGGCCGCTGCCGAGATAGCCGAAGTCGTGCCCGGCCAGGTTGGCCAGCAACGCCAGCCCGATGTTGGTGGGCGACGTGCGATGGGCGAGCGCCGGCGCCGGCTGCTCCTGCAGGTTGTCCGGCGGCAGCCAGTGATCGGCGGCGCCCACGTGGGTGTCGAAGAACGCCCAGGTGCGCCGCGCCAGCGCGCGCAGGAAATCCAGCTGCGCCGCCGTCGGCACGAACGCGCGCGGCGCCCGCGGCTGGCTGATCCACCACGCGATGCCGGGCGACAGCAGCCACAGCAGCAGCAGCGGCGCGGCCAGCAGCAGCACCAGCGGCCGCTGCCAGGCCAGCGTCGCGCCGAGCAGCAGCGCCAGCAGCGGGCCGATCCACATCAGCCGCCACAGCGCGGCGGGCGCGTTGCTGCTGCGCCGCTGTACCTCGCTGGAGGTTTGCCACTCCAGCAGCCGGCGCTGGCTGATCGCGATGCGCCACAGCGTGCGCGCAATCGCATCGAGGCTGTAGAGCGCCTCGTGCGGCAGCCACGCCAGCGCCAGCGCCATCCGCGTCAGGTGCTGGCCGGCGGCGCGCACGGCGGCGCGCAGGTGCTGGTCCAGCTGTACCTCGGGCGGCTTCTGCACCAGGTCGAGCAACGCCGCCAGCAGCGGCGGAATCAGTACCATTGCCAGCACCGCCAGCATCCACGACAGCACCAAAGGCAGCTGCAGCCAGCCCGCGAGCAGCAGCAGCAGCAGCGAAGCCGGCACCAGGCTGCGGCGCAGGTTGTCGAGGATCTTCCAGCGCGACAGCGCGGTCAGCGCGTTCCTGCGCCAGCCGTCGCGCGCGGTCGGCGCCCACGGCAGCAGCCACGGCAACAGCTGCCAGTCGCCGCGGATCCAGCGGTGACGGCGACGCACGTCGGCGCTGTAGCGGGCCGGGTATTCCTCGTACAGCTGCACGTCGCTGAGCAGCCCGGCGCGGCCGTGGCAACCTTCGACCAGGTCGTGGCTGAGGATGCGGTTTTGCGGAAAGCGGTCGTGCAGGCTGAGTTCAAACGCATCGACGTCGTAGATGCCCTTGCCGATGAACGAGCCCTCGTGGAACACGTCCTGGTACACGTCCGAGACCATCTGCGTGTACGGATCGATGCCGGCATCGCTGCCGTACAGCTGCGCGTAGCGCGAGCGCGCGGTGCTGGGCAGGCTGATGCCCACGCGCGGCTGCAGGATGCCGTAACCGCTCACCACGCGCTCGCGCGCCGGGTCGTACACGGCGCGGTTGAGCGGATGGTCGAGCGTGCCGACAAACTCCTGCGCGGCATCGCGCGGCAGCTCGGTATCGGTGTCCAGAGTGATCACGTACTGCACCGGTGGCAGCGCCGCCAGATCGCCCACGATGCGCATGAAGCGCTCGGCGCCGTGGTCACGCAGTAGCGCGTTGAGGTCGGCCAGCTTGCCGCGCTTGCGCTCGTGGCCCATCCAGCACTGCTCGGTGACATTCCACTGACGCGGCCGGTGCAGCAGGAAAAAGCGGTCGGTCTGCGCGCTGGCGTAGCGGGTGTTGAGCGCCTCGATGCGCCGCTGCGCCAGCTGCAGCAGCGCCTCGTCGCTGGGCAGCGTCTGCGTGGCGGCGTCGGTGAAATCGGTCAGCAGGGCGAAGTGCAGATGCTCGTCGCGGTTGCCGAGGAAGCGCACTTCCAGCGCCTCCAGCAGGTCCTCGACGTCCTGCGCGCTGGCGAACAGGCTGGGAATCACCACCAGCGTGCGCGCGCTGGCCGGGATGCCGCCCGAGTAGTCCATCCGCGGCAGCCGCTGCGGCGACACCGTCAGCGTGGCCAGCCAGTTGAGCAGGCTCAGCCCCAGCTGACTGGCCAGGATGGCGGCCGGGATCGCGATGCCGACCAGCGTCCAGTGCGACAGCCCGGCGTGTGCGGCGGCCACCACCAACGGCCGCGCGAAGGCGAAGGTGAGCAGCGCCAGCAGGCCCAGGTAGATCGGCAGCGGCGCGCGATCAAGCCGCCGGCGTAGTGTTTCGAGCAGGCCCGGGCGCGCGCCCAAGTGCTGCTCGAGCGCGGGTCGGCCGGCGTCGATCAGGTAGAAGCCGACATGTTGCTGCAGCCCGGCCGCTGCGCTGGTGACGTGCCGCCGGCACAGCTCGATGGCGGCGTCGGCCACTGCCGGCTCGGCCAGTCGGTGCGTGCGTGCCAGCGCCTCCACCACGTGGCGGTAATGGTCACGGGTGGCAAAATCCATCGCGGCGTAGACGCCGGCCGGGTCCTCGCGCAGGCGCTGTTCGACCAGGCTGGTGTGCTCGACGAAAACGCGCCAGTCGATCGCCGACAACGCGCGCAGGCTGGCGATGCTGTTGCTGATCGAAACTTGGCTGGCGGCTTGCTGCTGCGCCTCCAGCTGCACCAGGTGCGCGATGCTCTGGCCCGATTCGGACAGCCGCTGTTCGATCCAGCTCAGCGGCAGCGCCAGCGCCGGGCTCTGGCCCTGCAGCCGGCGCGCCATCTCGGCCACGAAGGGGCTGCTCATTGGCGGGTTGGAACGTGCCATGTCGGCCACCACCAGCACGACGCTCTTGGGGTCGCGCTCGGCGGTGGCGGTCATCGTGTCGGCCCAGAGTACCGCCTTGCCGCGCGCGCGCCAGTCGGCCATCACCCGCGCGGCGACCCGGCGCAGGTTCTCGATCAGCGCCAGCCGCAGCATGATCGGGATCGCCCACAGCTCGCCCAGCTTCAGCGGACTGACCGTCTGGTAGGCGCCGACGAAGCGGCCGAGGCTGTGGGTGCCGACGCGGCCATCGCCGTGCGAGATGATTTCCAGCGCGATGTCGTACACGCGTGGAAGGCCCGCCGACGGGCCGTTTTCCAGCCGCGGCAGCTCGCGGCTGTAGCCCTGCGGCAGATGCCGGCGGGCGATCCGGATCTGCTCCTCGATCAGGTAGAAATTGTCCAGCAGCCACTCGGCGGCGGGGGTGATCCGCCGCTTCAGCCGGGTCGCCGCGGTGAGCCGCTCGCAGGCGTGGATCAGCACCGCCTCGTTGTCGGCCAGCCGCGCCAGCAGCGGATTGCCGCTGGCGCGCGCGCTCAGTCGATGCTGGCTGGCCAGGGTGTGGCCGTGCTGCTCCATCTGCTCGGCACTGAACAGTTCGGAACGCAGCGCGGGCTCCTGTTCGGGTTTGCCGCGGGCGGCCGCGCGGCGCCGGCGGAATGCCTGCAGGCGGCGCAGCTTGAGCTGGTCCAGGGTGCTTCCGATATCCAAGAGCTGACTTTCCTTCGGCAGTGGCGATGCGTGGGGTCGCCGCCGCGCGCATCGCCGGCGGCCGGCCACGCGCAGCCGGACGCGGCCGGTGCCTGCGCCACGGTACGCCAGCGCATGTGAAGGCAGCGCAGGCTATAGGATGCGAGCCATCGTTCTTGCCTGCCGGAGTTCCCGTGTCCCCGTTGCTGATCCGCGCCGCCGTGCCCGCCGACCTCCCCGAGCTGCTGACCTGGAACGCCGCGATGGCGTGGGAGACCGAATCCAAGCGGCTCGATCCGGCGCGGCTCGAACGCGGCATCGCCGGTGTGTTCGCGCAGCCGCAACGCGGCTTCTACCTGATCGCCGAACGCGACGCCGTGGCGGTCGGCAGCCTGCTGGTCACCTACGAGTGGAGCGACTGGCGCTGCGGCGATTTCTGGTGGATCCAGAGCGTCTACGTGACCCCGGCCGCGCGCCGCGGTGGCGTGTTCCGCGCGCTGTACGCCGAGGTCGCGCAGCGCGCCCGCGCGGCAGCGGCGGTCGGCCTGCGGTTGTATGTGGAAACCGAAAACCAGCGCGCGCAGGCCACCTATGCCGAGCTCGGCATGCAGCGTTGCCACTACTGGATGTACGAAAGCGGTCTCGACCAAGCCGGGCCGCTGGCCGGTCGCCCCGGCGCCGGCTAGCGCGTTCGGCCGGCCGCGCCCAGCCGCCGCTCCAGCGCCGCCGCCGGCATCGGTTCGCCATACAGGAAACCCTGCAATTGCGAGCAGCCGGCGCGACGCAGGAAATCGCCCTGCTCGGCGGTCTCCACGCCTTCGGCGATCACCTGTTTTTGCAGGTTGCGCGCCATCGCGATGATCGCGCGGGTGATGGTGGCGGTATCGGCGTCGGTGGTGACATCGCGCACGAACGCGCGGTCGATCTTCAGCGCGTCGATCGGAAAGTGGGTGAGGTAGGACAGGCTGCAGTAGCCGGTGCCGAAATCGTCCAGCGACAGCCGTACGCCGCGCTGCCGGATCCGCCGCAGCAGACCGGTGGTGGCATCGCCGCCGGACATCACCATGCGCTCGGTCAGCTCCAGTTCGAGCAGGCCCGGATCGAGCCCGCTCTCATCCAGTACCTCGTCCAGCCAGCGGTAGAAATCCGCATGCTGGAACTGCAGCGGCGAGACATTCACCGAGACCGGCAGCGCGTGCCCCTGCTGCTGCCACGTGCGCGCCTGGTGACAGGCCTGGCGCAGCACCCAGGCGCCGATCGGCAAGATCAACCCGCTGTCCTCGGCGACCGGGATGAACTGGTTCGGTGCGTATCGTTCGCGCCCTTCCGCGTGCCAGCGCAGCAGCGCCTCGGCGCCCACGATCGCGCCGCTTCCGGCATCCACCTTGGGCTGGTAATGCAGGCTCAGCTCGTCGCGCGCCAGCGCCTGCCGCAGCGCCATCTCGATTTGTCGGCGGGCATGCGCGCGCTCGTGCATTGAGGCGGTAAAGAAGCGGTAGCCGTGCTGGCCCTGCGCCTTGGCGGCATACAGCGCAGTCTCGGCGTTCTGCAGCAGCAGCTCGGCTTCGAGCGCGTCGTCCGGATACACGCTGATGCCGATGCTGACGCGCAGCGCCAGCTCGGGCAGGTTGCCCAGGCGCAACTGCGCAAGCCGGGCGAGCAGGGTCTGCGCCAGGCTGGCGGCATCGCCGGCGCTCTCCAGGTGCGGCAGCACCAGCACGAACGCATCGCCGTCGTAGCGGCTCAGCAGTTCGTCGCCGGGCAGGCAGTGGCGGATCTGCGCGACGATCTCGCGCAGCACCCGGTCACCGTTGGCATGGCCGTACAGGTCGTTGACGTGCTTGAAATGGTCGATGTCCAGATACAGCAGTGCGGCGCGTTGCTGGCGGCGCACTGCAGCGGCCAGCGCCTGCTCGATGTGCGCGTGCAGCTGGCTGCGGTTCGGCAGCCCGGTGAGCGTGTCGTGCTGGGTCAGGTGGATCATCTTCAGCGCCAGCGCGCGGGTCTCGCTGACGTCGTGGAATACCAGCACGCCGCCGATCACGTTGCCGGCATGGTCGTGGATCGGCGCGGAGGAATCCTCCACCGGTGTGTCGAAGCCGTGCCGGTGCCGCAACAGCGTCTTGCCGGCCAGGTCGACGATGGTGTTGTGCTCGATCGCGGCGCGCAGCGGGTTGGCCACCGCCTGGCCGCGCTGCGCGTCGAACAGCTGGAAAATGTCCTCGATCGGCCGGCCCAGTGCCTCGGCGCCGTGCCAGCCGGTCATCGCCTCGGCGATCGGATTGAGCGAGGTGATATGCAGCTGCGGGTCGGTGGTGATCACCGCATCGCCGATCGAACGCAGGGTCACTTCGGCCAGTTCGCGCTCGCGATGCAGCGCCTCCTCGAACGCCTTGCGCTGGCTGATGTCCTGCACCTGCGCCACGAAATACAGCGGCGTGCCGTGTTCGTCGCGCACCAGCGACATGCTGATCTGGCTGTGCACCACGCGACCGCTCTGGTGGAAGTTGCGCTTCTCCAGCTGATACGACTCGCGTTGACCGGCCAGCAGCTGGCGCAGCAGCTCGCGGTCGGCCGGCAGATCGTCCGGGTGGGTGATCGCGGCGATGTCCAGCGCCAGCAGTTCCTCTTCGCGGTAGCCCAGCATCTGGCAGACGGCGGCATTGACGCGCAGGAAATGGCCGTCCGGATGGATCAGCGTCATGCCGATCGCGGCGTGCTGGAATGCACCGAAGAAGCGCTGTTCGCTCTCGTGCAGCTGCAGCTCCAGCGTGCGCCGCTCGGTGATGTCGACCAGCGCGGTGAACACGCCGCGCACGCGGCCCTCGGCGTCGAAATCGGGCTGGAAATTGCCGTGCGCATAGCGCCGCTTGCGACCGTCGTACAGCTCGCCCTCGTAGCTCGCCGGCTGCCCCGCGTAGGCCTGCTCCAGTGCGGCACTGGCCAGCCGATGGTTGCGTTGACCCACCACCTCGATCAGGCGCCGGCCGAGCAGGCGCCGCGGATCCAGTCCCAGCCACGCGCGATGGGTCTGGTTGGCGTAGCGGAAGCGCTGCTCGTGGTCCAGATAGGCCAGCAGCGCCGGCGCTCCGTCCACGATGTGCATGGGCCAGTCGGACCCGTCCGGTAGCGTGGGCAATACCTGCGCAGACTCGTGCGTCCGCATGGTCATTCCGTCAGCTGCAACGCCCCCTGTGGGCGTTGATCCATCATGCGCCAAGTGGTTGTCGCTGCAAAGCGGCGCGGGCGAACTCAATCCAGGATGGTGTCCGGCGCGCCGAGCGTGCCGCGTTCGTCCAGCACCACCCGGCCCAGCGCATGCAACTCGGCGGCCACGCCATAGCGTTCGGCCAGCTGCGCCAGCAGCGGCCCCAGCGCTGCGGGCGTCAGCGGATAGCCGTGCGCCAGCACGCGCGCACGCCGGCCTGCAACCTGCTGCACCACGCTGACCGTGACCACGCCCAGGCCGCGCGCCTCGTGTGCCAGCAGCACCGGGGTGGCGCCGCCGGCTTGCACCGCGGCAACGGTTTCCAGCAGATAGCCGGGCGCCGCCTCGGTGGCCTGCGTGCTGCCGGGCTGCAGCCGCAGCGGCAGCTGGTGCGCATCGAGCAGCGCGGCGTACTGGCGCAGTTCGAACACGATGCCGGCGTAGTCGTGCACGCGCTGCGCCACGTCGCCCGGCGCCTGCGCGGCCAGCCACTGCGCCGGCGACTGCGCCTGCACCTGGCCGTGCGCGTACTGCAGCGCCAGCCCGCGCGCGCTCAGTGCGGACTCGGCGCGGTCCGGGCTCAGCAGCGCCGCCTCCAGCAGCGACCACAGCGGCGCCAGGTTGACGTTTTCGTACTGCACGCAGGTCAGCGCGAGCAGGTCGTTGCAGCTCAGGTAGCGCACGTGCTGCAGCCGGATGCCGAGCGCGCGCATCAGCCAGTCGGCGGTCGGCGCGCCCGCCTCGCCGCGGCCGATCAGCTGGATCTCCAGCTCCCCGGCCAGCTCCGCCGCGAGCGCCGCCGGCGCCAGCAGGCACAGCGGCAGCAGCCGCAGCGGGCCATCGGCAAACTCCGCCGATGGCTGCAGCGCCGGCGCCGGCATGCGAGCTTCATGGCTGCCGAAGGCCACCACATTGTCCAGCTGGCCGCGCGGCACGCGCCGGGCCAGATCCTCCAGCGTGGTCCAGGCCGGGAATCCCGGTCGCAGCAGTTCGACCGGGTCGAACAGTGCGCCGGCCAGCGCCAGCCGGGTCTCGCGCACCTGCGGCAGCAACGCGTGCAGGTCGTCGGCCACCCGCGCGGCGAGCGCGGCCGCCGCGTCGCGACTCAAACTCAGCGGCGGCCGCTCACCGTCGAGCGGTTCCAGTGCCAGCACCAGCGGCAGGGCGAGCAGCGTGTGCGCTTCCAAAAGGCATCCCGGCGAATGAGCAAAACGCATTCTACCATTCAGCGTTTTGGGCTTCCGCCGTCCGGCATGGCGGGTTAGCCTTGAATGACTTGAGTTCCGGACTGTTGCAACCATGGAAAAGCCGCACAAGCGCGTCGGGGTGATCGGCGGCGCCCGCATTCCGTTTTGCCGCAACAATACCGCCTACGCCGACGTCGGCAACTTCGGCATGTCGGTGAAGGTGCTCGGCACGCTGGTCGAACGTTTCGGCCTGCACGGGGTGGAGCTGGGCGAGGTCGCGATGGGCGCGGTGATCCGGCATCCGTCCGACTGGAACCTGGCGCGCGAGGCGCTGCTCAGTTCGGGGCTGGCGCCGACCACGCCGGGCATCACCACCGCGCGCGCCTGCGGTACTTCGCTGGACAACGCCATCATCATCGCCAACAAGATCGCCGCAGGACAGATCGAGGCGGGCATCGCCGGCGGCTCGGACACCACCAGCGACGTGCCGATCGTCTACGGCACGCGCCTGCGCAAGCGGCTGCTGGCGGTCAACCGCGCGAAGGCGCCATTGGACAAGCTGAAGGCGGCGCTGCGCGGGTTTTCCCTCGGCGAACTGAAGCCCGCGTTTCCCGGCGTGGCCGAGCCGCGCACCGGCAGATCGATGGGCGAGCACTGCGAGCAGATGGCGAAGGAATGGCGGATCAGTCGCGCGGCGCAGGATCAGCTGGCGCTGGACAGCCACCGCAAGCTGGCCGCCGCCTACGAGGCGAATTTTTTTGACGACCTGCTGGTGCCGTTCCGCGGACTCAAGCGGGACGGCTTCCTGCGCCCGGACGCCAGCCTCGACCAGCTGGCCGCGCTGAAGCCGGCGTTCGACAAGACCTCCGGCCACGGCACGCTGACCGCCGGCAACTCCACCGGCCTGTCCGACGGTGCCGCGGCGGTGCTGCTGGCCAGCGACGCATGGGCCGCGCAGCGCGGCCTGCACATCCAGGCATACCTGCGCGACGCGGAAGTGGCCGCGGTGGATTTCGTGCACGGCGAGGGCCTGCTGATGGCGCCCACGGTGGCCGTGCCGCGCCTGCTGGCGCGCTGCGGCCTGCGCCTGCAGGACTTCGACTACTACGAGATCCACGAGGCGTTCGCCGCGCAGGTGCTGTGCACGCTGCGCGCGTGGGAGAGCGCCGACTACTGCAAGAACCGGCTCGGGCTGGACGCGCCGCTGGGCGCGATTGATCCGGCCAGACTCAACGTGCACGGCTCCAGCCTGGCGGTGGGCCATCCGTTCGCCGCCACCGGCGCGCGCGTGCTCGCCACGCTGGCCAAGCTGCTGGAACAGCGCGGCCGCGGCCGCGGGCTGATCTCGATCTGCACCGCCGGCGGCATGGGCGTCACCGCGATCCTGGAGCGGCCGTGAGCGGCCGCGCAGCGGCGTGATGCGCCTGCGCACCAGCACCGGCCTGAGCCTGCTGGCGCTGGCGCTTGGTATCGCCGGTACCGGCTGGCTGAGCATGCAGACGGCGGAGTGGCGTGGCCCGTCCGGGCTTGCCGTGGCGCTGCGCGCGTTGCCGCCGGCGCGTCATGCATCGCCGTACCGCCCGCGCGCGGTGTTCGCGCCGGTGCGCCGCCCGCGGGCGTGGGAGAGCGCCCGCGACAACCCGGTCGCCGCCGCGGCGCCGGTCAGCGCACCGACGCTGCTGCCGCTGGCGACGCCGCCGGACAACTCGCTGCCGTGGGACGCGCTGCGCGGCCATCTGGACGGCCGTGCGGTGGTGCACGTGCAGGTCGACGGCAGCGGCCGGGTGAGTGCCGTCAGCCTGGCGCAGACCAGCGGTGATCCGATGCTGGACGATTACGCCCTGCGCAGCGTGCGCGGCTGGCGTTTCGTGGTGCCGCTAGAAGATCCCGACGGCCTCAGCGGCGATCTGCCGATGCGCTTCTCCAGCGGCAGCGGGCTCGCCAGCGCACCGTAACGGCAACTACAGGATGCCCTTGATGCCCACGCCGAACGCGGTGATCAGCCGCGTGATCACCAGCTTGGGCGACAGCGCCACATCGGGAAAATCGCCGACCGGCGCGTAGCATCCGTAGAAACCAGGGTTGCTGGCGCGCATCGGCTGACAGCCCGGCTTGAGGTCGTAGCTGGTGGCGTAGCGAAATGGCCACAGATCGAACAGCGGCAGATGTTCGGAAACGTCGCCGATCGCCTGGTTGACGTCGGTGAGCATTGGCACCACCGACTGCCGCGGCGCGATCACCCAGGCATTTTCCGGCTGTGTGTCGCGCAGGATGCTCCGGCGCACCTGCGCGGCGAAGCGCTTGTCGTACACGATCACGCCGGCCTCGGTGTTGAAGTGATCCGAGCGCGGATCGAAGTTGTGCGAACCGACCATCGCGAACTGGTCGTCGATCACGATTGACTTGGCGTGCAGACCGAAGCGGCGGCCCCCGGTCAGCAGCGGTGCGGGCCGGCTGTTGCTGCCGAGGCCGCCAAGCAGGTGAAAGCGGGTGCGACGCGCGTTCGACGGAGTGGCCGTTCCGGTCGGCATGGTCAGCGTGTCGGTACCCAGGTTGGTCAGCTCGTAGTCCACTGCGGGACCCGGCGCATGCGGTTTCAGTTCGTGGATCTCGAAGCCGAATTTGGTCAGATAGCGCTTGCGGTGCTTGTACGACATCGCATACACCGCGAACGCGTCGGTGGAGGCCAGCGAGTTGGTGGAGACGATCACCCGCGGCGGGTCCTTGCGCTGGTGCAGGTGCTCGAAGATCCGCTGTGCCTGTCCGCTCATCACCAGGTACGGGGTCTGCAACAGCACCTCGCTGCGGGCGTCGCTGACCATGCGCATCACGTGGCGGGTGAATTCCAGCGCCTGCAGGCGGTTCGGCTTGGCGGTTTTCGCCGGCAGGTCGCTGAAATATTCCACTTCGCCGGTTTGCAGGGTGGGTTCGACCAGCCACGCCTGCAACCACTGCGGATCCTCGGCGGCCTGCTGCACCTGGGCCACCCGCAGCGGCTCGCGGTAGTGCGGCGTCGGCCACGCCGGCGCGGAGGTGTCGGCAAGGATGCGCTGATTGACGTCGCGCAGGTGTGTCAGCGGCACCGAGCGCTTGTGCTGCCAGAACAGGTTGAAGCTGGCGGCCATCTGGCGCGCGGCCGGGCCGCCGACCATCACGTCGCGGTCGACGTAGTCGAAGTTGGGGTCCCAGTCGAAGTAGCGATCCTCGTAGTTGCGCCCGCCGGTGATGCCGATGCTGTCGTCCACCAGAAACAGCTTGTTGTGCATGCGCTGGTTGAAGTGCATGAAGCAGCACAGGATGCCGGCGGCGAAATCCAGCGGCGGCGTGTGCGCCTTGTGGAAGGTCGGGTTGTACAGCCGCACCTGCAGGTTGCTGCTGGCCCGCGTCAGTTCGTCGAGCAGGGTCGGGTCATCGAAGGAGAACAGCTGGTCGGCGAGGATGCGCACCTTCACGCCGCGTCGCGCCGCCTGCACCAGCTCGTTCAGCATCAGCTGGCCGACATCGTCCTGATCCCAGATGTAGGTTTGCACGTCGATCGAGCGCCGCGCCGCGCGGATCAGGTTGATCCGCGCCGCCAGCGCCGGCTCGCTGTCGTCGAGCAGGGTGACCACGTGCACCGGATGCTGCGGCGTGGACACGGCGAGCGCCCGGTCGGCGGCTTCCAGCAGCGGCGATGGTACTGCGCAGTGGTCGCTGCGGTCGCAGCTGTCGGTGCGGTAGACGGTGCGGGCGACCACCGTATCGGCGCGGCGGATCTGCGCCCGCGACAGCGTGCAACCCTGCAGCAGCAGGGCGGCGAACAGCAGGCTGCAGGTGATCAGCTGGCGCAGGGACATGCTGCGCATGATACGGCCTGCGCTAGTCCGGTGACCGGTCAAGCGCAATCAGCAGGCCCAGCTGCACCTGGTCGGACACGGTGGCGTGATAGCTGGTCATGCCGAACGCGCGGCGCGAGATCAGCGCGCGCGCCTCGATCCGGCAGCCACGTGCGGTGAGCGCGCTGCAGCGGGTGGGCAGCAGTTCGAAGCGCACCGGTAGGGTGACCCCGCGCAGGCTCAGCTGACCATCCAGCGCGCCGCCGTGGGTGAGCCGGGCCAGCGGCACCGGCGCGGACAGGAAACGGATCAGCGGGTAGTGGCTGGCGTCGAAAAACTCCGGCGCCAGCACGTCACGACGAAAGCGCGCGGAGTCCATCGTCAGGCTCGCGGCCTGGATGCGTGCATCCACCGTGGCCAGCTCGTGCGGAGCCAGTTGCACCTCGCCGCTGATCGTCGCAAAGCGTCCGCTGACTGTGTGCAGCCACAGCAGGCGCACGCCAAACTCGGCGTGCGAGCGGCTGCCATCGATGCGAAAGTCGGTGCCGCGCGTGGTCGGCGCGGTCAGTGCCAGCGCGGCCAGCAGCGCCATGCCAGCCCGAGACCTCACGGCGACCTCACGGCGACCAGAAGGCGTCCAGCCGGGCATGCCCCGGTTCGAGTGAGTCGTTCAGATGCAGCACCGCCAAGGCGCCGGGCGGCATGCCACGAAAGTCGTCAGAACGGCCTTCCACCAGCAGCGCCACCAACCGTTCGATGCCGGGGTTGTGGCCAACCAGCATCACCGTACCGGCGTCGCCGTGCTGATCGAGCAGGGCCAGCAGCTCGCCGGGCGACGCGTCATAGATCTCGGCCGCCATCTGCGGCACTGGCGCCGCGCCGATCGCGGACAGCGCCAGCCGGGCGGTTTCGTCGGTGCGCCGGGTCGGTGAGCAGAGCACGCGATCGGGGCGGCTGCCGTGCGCGGCCAGCCACAACCCGGCCGCTTGCGCCTCCTGTTCGCCGCGTGCGCTCAGCGGGCGTTGCTGGTCGTCGCCGGCGTGTTCTATCGGCACGGCTTCGGCGTGGCGCAGCAGGATCAGTTCGTGCATGGAGGACTCCGGGTGGTGATGTCGCGTGATGGCGCTGGCGCCGGTTTCATGATGGGCGCTTGATCCAGCGCAGCAGGGCCTTCCAGTCCTGCTGGTGGCTGCGTACCTGTTCGGACTGGTAGTCGAAGATGCCCTTGCCGAGCGCGCTCAGCAGCACGTAGGCCTGGCTGTCGCGCAGCTGCGCGGCGATCGGAAACGGGGAAAGTTCGGTCAGCTCGGTGACGGCGTCCTGGCTGGCGTGGGTCCATGGCTTGAGCCGGTTGGCCACCAGTGCCACCGGCAGCTTGCCGCGGCGGATGCGGTTGACCTGCTGCAGTTCGGCGATGAAACCGAGCGTGGCGTGCAGGTCGAACGCGGACGGCAGCACCGGCACCAGCAACACGTCGGCGTGCTCCAGATACGGTTCGAGTTCGCGCTCGCCGGAACCGGCCGGGGTGTCGATCAGCAGCTGCTGGGTGTCTGCCGGCAGCCGCTGCAGGCTCTTGCGGCCACCCTCCAGCGCCAGCACGCCGGGTACGCTGTCGGGTCTGAGCGTGGCCCAGCGGAAGCTGGAGCCCTGGCGGTCGGCGTCGATGATGGCGGTGTGCTGTCCGGCCTGTGCCCAGTGCGACGCCAGCTGGGTCACCAGCGTGCTCTTGCCGCAACCACCCTTGCTGCTTGCCACCAGCGTCGTAAGCATGGACTGACCCTTGCCGCGGAAGGTGGTCCAAGCCTAACCGGGAAAGCGGGAGCGGGGAATGGGGAATGGGGAACGAGCGTGAAGCGCAGCGGCAAGCTCCTTCACTCCCGCGGGATGCTGCCGTTCCCCGTTCCCTGGCCCTGCAACTCTGCGCCTCAGCCCGCGGCGCGCGGCTTCCAGCCAACCGGGGCATCGGTGGCGATGCCGTTGTCGCGCAGGGCGGCCAGCAGCACGCTCATTTCAGTGCCGCCGCCGCGCGCCAGTGTCAGCAGATGCTGCGCGATCAGCGGATCGCGCTGCGCACGATCGAGCAGCTGGGCGAAACTCTGCACCTGCCAGATCAGGTTGACGCGGGCGTGCCGCGCGTCGTCCTGTTGCGCCGGATCGGTCGCCAGCACCTCGCGCAGGTGCAGCCCGAGCGAGCGTGCCAGCGGGCTGGAGCCCCATTCGAGCAGCTTGCCCAGCTTCAGGCAGTCGGCCTTGATGGCGGCGTCGCTGCCGGCGTTCTCGCACAACTGAGCGACCAGCGGCAGGCTCGGCTGCGGCTGCGCGCTGGCCAATCCGTAGACCAGTACCAGCTGCACGCCGGCCGCGCCGGCGGCGCTGGCTGGCTGCAGCACGCTGGCCGGCGGCGGCAGCACGCCGACCGAGCTGGCGAGCGCCTTCAGGCTGGTGCCGGCGTAGTCGTCATAGGTGGTGGCGGCCGCGGCCCGGGCCAGGTCCGCGCGCACCGCGTCGGACTTCATGTTGCGGGTGTCGTCGCCCAGCTTGATCAGCCATACCGCGGCATTGTCCGGCGCCTGCGCCTGCAACTGGGTCAGCGCGGTGCCATTCGGGCAGGCGTCCGCCTTGGCATCGCAATCGGCCAGCCGCACCCAGTTGACCGCCGGGCCGGCGCCGTCTGCCTGCGCGGCGCGCACGATCAGCGCATGGAAGCTGCTGGTTTTCGGTGGCGCCTGCAGCGGCCGCGCCAGCAGGGCGGCAGCCAGCAGCGGCATCGCATCGGCGCGCGGCGCCAGCACGCTGACCAGGTCGCGCTGGAACGCCAGCAGGGCCCGATCGTGATGGCGGCTGGTCGCAGCGGCCTCGTTGGCGCTGGCACCAGGGGTGGTTTTGCCGGCGTATGCCGGGGTGAGCGCGAGCAGCAGGGCACCGCTCAGGGCGAGGTAGCGCAGTCCACGCATCATCAGGCATCCGTCCGCGATCAGAACCGTCAGCATAGCGCCCGCGGATTAAGCGCGGCTGATCGGTGCTGCCGCGCGGCAAGGCAAGCGGGGCAAGGCTTGTTACGATGGCGGTCTTCGGCGCGCCACCGCGCTGTGCTTGCGATGATCCGGGAGAGGCATGGTGAATCATTTTTCGACATTCGCCGACGGCGCGCCCTGGCTTGTCTGCTGGGTCACGCTGGCGCTGATCAATGCCGCGCTGGCGCAGGGCAAGAATCGCAGTGGCCTGCTGTGGTTTGCGCTGTCGCTGCCGCTCGGCCCACTCGCCACGCTGCTGCTGGTGCTGCTGCCGAAGGTGCGCGGCAAGCTGTTCTGAGCGTGCGGCGCCTTATTCGCCCAGCGCCTCACGCATGAACTCCGGCTGTGCCAGTGCGGCGCGATGGATGTCGGCGTTGTAGTAACGGGTGGGAAATTTCTTGCTGAGCGCGCCGCGCTCGCGGAAGCCGGACAGGTCGCCGCCCTTGCGCGCCATCGTGCAGCTCCACCAGCCGGTCGGGTAGCATGGCTGCGGAAACGGCAGCGTGCGCACCGCGGTGAAGCCGCACGTGCGCATCGCCGAGCGCATCGACTTGATCAGCTCGATGTGCGCCAGCGGCGACTCGCTCTGCTGCACCAGCAGACCGCCGTGGCGCAGCGCCTTGTGGCAGCTGGCGTAGAAGGTGGCGTTGAACAGGCCCTCGGCGGGGCCGACCGGATCGGTCGAATCGACGATGATCAGGTCCAGCGACTCCGGCTCGGCCTCGGCCATGTATTTGATGCCGTCGATGAACAGCAGCTCGGCGCGCGGATCGCCGTTGGCCTCGCACAGCTCGGGGAAATACTGCTCGGCCAGGCGCGTCACGCGCTCGTCGATCTCCACCTGCACCGCGTGCTCCACTTCCTCGTGCTTGAGCACCTCGCGCAGCGTGCCGCAGTCGCCGCCGCCGATGATCACCACGCGCTTGGCGCGCGCGTGGGTGAACAGCGCCGGGTGGGTCATCATCTCGTGATAGAGGAAGTTGTCGCGGGTGGTCAGCATCACGCAGCCGTCGATCACCATCAGCTTGCCCCAGTCAGTAGTCTGGTGGATCTCGATGGTCTGGAACGGGGTCTTCTCCGCGTGCAGCAGTTGCTCGGTGCGGAAACCGATGGACGAGCCGGAAGCCTGATGCGCCTCGGTGAACCAGCGGACTTCATTCGACCGGGCTTCATTCGATGTGGACTGCTGCGACATGACGGGTGTTCCTGGCGAACCGGGTGGGAAGATCGGGACCGCGCATTGTAGCGGCAACCGCGCGGCGTGTTCGCGCTTGCCGGGCCGCGCGCACAGCGTCACGGTGCGCCATTACAATGTCGCCTCGGCCTCGCCGGCGCAGCGCGCCGGCTGGCCGGCAAGTCCGATCGGCCCCGCGGCGTGCGAGGCTTCCGGTCGCTCGGGCTTCGTGCTCCGTGGAGCAACCCGTCAAGGCTCGCCGCTGCGACGACATCATCCGTTGACAAAAGGGGATCTCGCTGATGGCGAACCATTGGACGATCGACGCTGCGCGCCACACCTATGCCATACCGCACTGGAGCGACGGCTACGTCGACGTGGACGCGGCCGGCCACCTGCTGATGCGTCCGCGCGGCGCCGTCGGCCCGGCGCTGTCGCTGCCGGCCATCGTCGAGCGCGCCCGCGCCGAGGGCCTGCGGCTGCCGCTGCTGCTGCGCTTTCCCGACATCCTGGCCGACCGCCTGGCGCGGCTGCAGGATGCGTTCGCCGGCGCGATCGCCGAGTACGGCTATGCGGGCGGCTATACGGCGATCTATCCGATCAAGGTGAACCAGCAGCGCAGCGTGGCCGGCGAGCTGGTGGCCGCCGGCACCCACGGCTTCGGGCTGGAGGCCGGCTCCAAGCCCGAGCTGATGGCGGTGCTGGCGATGGCGCGACCCGATGCCATCGTGATCTGCAACGGCTACAAGGACCGCGAGTACATCCGCCTCGCGCTGATCGGGCGCAAGCTCGGCCTGCGCGTGCATATCGTGATCGAGAAGCTGTCCGAGCTGGAGCACGTGCTGAGCGAGGCGAAGGCGCTGGACATCGAGCCGCTGCTCGGTGTGCGCGTGCGGCTCGCCTCGATCGGCGCCGGCAAGTGGCAGAACACCGGCGGCGACAAGGGCAAGTTCGGACTGTCGCCGCAGCAGGTGCTGAGCCTGGTCGGGCAGCTGGATCGGGTCGGCCTCAAGCACACGCTGAAGCTGCAGCATTTCCACATGGGTTCGCAGATCTCCAACGTGCGCGACATCGCCAACGGCATGCGCGAGGCGACCCGCTACTTCGTCGAACTCACCCGCATGGGCGTGCCGCTGGAGATCGTCGACGTCGGCGGCGGCCTCGGCGTGGACTACGAGGGCTCGCGCTCGCGCAGCCACAACTCGATCAACTACTCGATCGCGCAGTACGCCGCCACCATCGTGCAGTCGCTGGCCGAGGCGGTCGCGGCCGAAGGCCTGCGCGCGCCGCACATTCTCACCGAGGCGGGCCGTGCGATGACCGCGCACCACGCGGTGCTGGTGGTCAACGTGACCGAGGTGGAAGAGGTGCCGCCCGGCGCGATTCCACCGCCGGACGCGGCCGAGCCGCCGGTGCTGCGTCGGCTGCGCGAGACCTACCATGAGCTCGACCGGCGCCCCGCGCTGGAGCTGTTCCACGAGGCCCAGCACCACCTCGCCGAGGGCCAGGCGCTATACGCACTGGGGCAGCTGGCGCTGGCCGACCGCGCGCGACTGGACGAGCTGTACTACGCCATCGCCAACGCCGTGCGCACGCGCCTGCTGCCGACCGAGCGCTCGCACCGGCAGGCGCTGGACGAACTGGACGAGAAGCTGGTCGACAAGTATTTCGTCAATTTCTCGGTGTTCGAGTCGGTGCCGGACATCTGGGCGATCGGGCAGATCTTCCCGATCGCGCCGATCGCGCGCCTCGACGAGCAGCCGACCCGGCGCGGCGTGATCGTCGACCTCACCTGCGACTCGGACGGCCGCATCGATCACTACGTCGATGCCGAAGGCGTCGACGTCAGCCTGCCGCTGCATCCGCTCAACGAGGGCGAGAGCTACCGGCTCGGCATCTTCATGGTCGGCGCCTACCAGGAGACGCTGGGCGACATCCACAACCTGTTCGGCGACACCGATGCGGTGAACGTGCGCGTCCAGGGTAACGGCGAGGGCGACGGCTATGTGTTCGCGCACCAGCGCCGCGGTGACACCACCGACCTGATGCTCGACTACGTCGGCTACGACCTGGCCGAGTTGCGCCGCAGCTACCGCGAACGGATCGCCGCCGCCGGTGTCGAAGGCAGCGCGGCCGAGCAGCTTTACGCGATGCTCGACGCCGGTCTCACCGCCTACACCTATCTGGCGGAGGAAACGCGCTGATGCCCCGGCGGGTCTTTCCTTCAACGGTCGGGCGGGTTCAGAATGGTGCACTGCAAAAAATTCCCCCAACACGCTCAGGAGTCCCCCATGGCAAGTCTTGATGGCAAGGTCGCATTGATCACCGGCGCGGCCAGCGGCATCGGCAAGGCGATCGCCGAGCTGTATGCGAAGCACGGCGCGGCGGTGGGCATCGCCGACATCAACCAGCAGGCGGCCGATGCGGCGGCGGCCGAGATCAACGCTGCCGGCGGCAAGGCGATCGGCGTGGCGATGGACGTCACCGACGAGGCTGCGGTGCATGCCGGCACCGACAAGGTGGTCGCCGCGTTTGGCCGGCTGGACATCCTGATCTCCAACGCCGGCGTGCAGATCATCAACCCGATCGAGCAGTTCGCCTTCGCCGACTGGAAGAAGATGCTGGCGATCCACCTCGACGGCGGCTTCCTCACCACCAAGGCGGCGCTGCAGCACATGTACCAGGTCGACGGCAGCGGCAAGGCCCAGGGCGGCATCGTGATCTACATGGGCTCGGTGCATTCGCACGAGGCGTCCAAGCTGAAGTCCGCCTACGTCACCGCCAAGCACGGCCTGCTCGGGCTGGCGCGCACGCTGGCGAAGGAGGGTGCTGACCGCAACGTGCGCTCGCACGTGATCTGCCCCGGCTTCGTGCGCACGCCGCTGGTCGAGAAGCAGATCCCCGAACAGGCGCGGGAGCTGGGCATCAGCGAAGCGGACGTGATCAAGAACGTGATGCTGAAGGACACCGTCGACGGCGTGTTCACCACCGTCGAGGACATCGCGCAGACCGCGCTGTTCCTGGCCACCTTTCCGTCGGCGGCGCTGACCGGGCAGTCGTTCGTGGTCAGCCACGGCTGGTACATGCAGTAACCACCGATCGCCGCGCCGCGGCTTTTGCCTGACCCCGTGCCGGAGTGCATGTCATGAAGATTGCCGACGTGAAGGCCAACGCCTTCGCGATGCCGCTGACCAGCCCGGCGTTTCCGCCCGGGCCGTACCGCTTCATCAATCGCGAATTTCTGGTGATCACCTATCGCACCGACATGGATGCGCTGCGCGCAGTGGTGCCCGAGCCGTTGCAGGTGACCGAGCCGCTGGTGAAGTACGAGTTCATCCGCATGCCCGATTCCACCGGCTTCGGCGACTACACCGAATCGGGCCAGGTGATTCCGGTGACCTTCGATGGCGTGCGCGGCGGCTACGTGCACGCGATGTACCTCAACGACCATCCGCCGATCGCCGCCGGCCGCGAGCTGTGGGGCTTTCCCAAGAAGCTGGCCGCGCCGAAGCTCGACGTGGAGATCGACACCCTGGTCGGCACGCTCGACTACGGCAAGCTGCGCGTGGCCAAGGCCACCATGGGCTTCAAGCATCGTGCGGTGGACCCTGCGCCAGTGCTGGCGGCGCTGCAGGCACCGAACTTCCTGCTGAAGATCATTCCGCACGTCGACGGCAGCGCGCGCATCTGCGAGCTGGTGCGCTATTACACCAGCAGCATCAACCTGAAAGGCGCCTGGACCGGGCCGGCCTCGCTGGAGCTGCATCCGCACGCGCTGGCACCGGTGGCCGACCTGTCGGTGCTGAAGGTGGAATCGGCGCTGCACTACGTCACCGACCTCACCCTTGATCTGGGCGAAGTGGTGCACGACTACCTGGCCGATGCCTGACCCAAGGAGCTACCGCATGAGCACCCCCGTATCAAGCAAGCGCCGCGCAAGTGCCGCCCATTCCGGCAGGCCCGCCGCCGCGGCGCCGCACGAATACCACACGGTGGCGCTGGTGCTGCAGGGCGGCGGCGCGCTGGGCGCCTACCAGGCCGGCGTGTACGAGGCGCTGGAGCAGGCCGGGCGCCGGCCGAACTGGGTGGCGGGCATTTCGATCGGCGCGCTGAATGCGGCGATCATTGCCGGCAATGCGCCGGAGCGGCGGGTCGAACGGCTGCGCGAGTTCTGGCAAACCATCTGCCAGCCGCCGCTGCTGCCGGCGTTGCCGCTGCTGCCGGCGTTGGCCGGCATGGCCTGGCCCACCGCGGCGCTGACCGGCATGAGCAGCCTCGCCGCCTGGCGCGCCATGACCGAGGGCCAGGCCGGCTTCTTCGTGCCGCGCCTGCCGCCGGCCGGGCTGCAGCTCGATCCGGGCCCGGGCAACGCCAGCTATTACGACACCGCGCCGCTGCGCGCCACGCTGGAGCGGCTGGTCGATTTCGACCGGGTCAACGATGCGCGCGCGATGCGCGTCTCGGTGGGCGCGGTGAACGTGCGCACCGGCAACTTCGCCTACTTCGACAACACCCAGGGCCCGCTGCGCGCCGAGCACTTCATGGCCTCCGGCGCGCTGCCACCGGGTTTTCCGGCGGTGGAGATCGACGGCGAGTTCTACTGGGACGGCGGCATGGTCTCCAACACGCCGCTGTACAAGGTACTGGCCGAAGGGCCAGGCCTTGACGCGCTGGTTTTCCAGGTCGACCTGTGGAGCGCGGTGGGCGAGGTGCCGCGCGATCTGGCCAAGGTGGCCGCGCGCGCCAAGGACGTGCAGTTCTCCAGCCGCACCCGGCTGGTCACCGACTACATGCGCCAGACCCGGGAGCAGCAGCGCCTGCTGCACGACCTGATGGCGCTGGTGCCGGCCGAGTGTCGCCAGGACGATGCCTATCGCCGCGCCGAGGCGCGCGCCTGCGGCGCGCTGACCAACCTGGTGCATCTGATCTACCGCAACAAGCCCTACGAGGGGCACTACAAGGACTACGAGTTCAGCGCCAACAGCATGCGCCAGCATTGGCGCAGTGGGCTGGACGACATGCGCCACACGCTGGAGCATCCGCACTGGCTGGACGCCCCCACTCCCGCGCACCCGTTCGTGACTCACGATGTGCATCGCAACGATTGATTCCCCAAGGACGCAACGCATGACCGTCAAGGTAGCTTTCATCGGGCTCGGCGCCATGGGCGCGCCGATGGCTGGCCATCTCCGCGCGCACGGCCTGCTCTGCGCTGTGGCCAACCGCACGCACGCGAAGGCGGTATCGCTGGCCGCCACGCTGGGCGTGGCCGCACCGGCCACGCTGGCCGAGCTGGCGGCCGAGTGCGACATCGTCACGCTGTGCGTCACCGCCGATGCCGATGTGCTGGCTACGGTCGCGGCGCTGGCGCCGCATCTCAAGCCGGGCAGCATCGTGATCGATCACTCCACCGTGGCGCCGAACACTGCGCGCCGGGCGGCGGCGCGGCTGGCCGAGGTGGGCGTGGATTTTCTCGACGCGCCGGTCTCTGGCGGCGTCGAGGGCGCGAACAACGGCAAGCTGTCGGTGATGGTCGGCGGTGAGGCTGACGTGCTGGAGCGTGCGCGCCCGGTGCTGGAAGCCTACGCCCTGCGAGTCACCCATCTGGGCGGCATCGGCGCCGGCCAGGCGACCAAGGCGGTCAACCAGGTGCTGGTGGCCGGCATCGCCCAGGCGGTGTGCGAGGGCCTCGCACTGGGCGAGGCGCTGGGCCTGGATCCGCAGCGGCTGCTCCCCACGCTGGGCGCCGGCGCGGCTGGCAACTGGTTCCTGGAAAAGCGCGGCGCCAGCCTGCTGCGCAACGAGTTCGGCGTGGGCTTCAAGCTGGCCCTGCTGCACAAGGATCTGGCGATCGTGCAGGGCATCGCCGCGCAGGTCGGCTGCAGCGGTCGCGTGATCGAGCAGTCGCTCGCCGACTACGCCGAGCTGATGCGCCAGGGCCACGGCGACGACGACATCTCGGCGCTGATCCGCCTGAAGCGCCCGGCCTGACTTGCGGTTGCCGCCAATGAAAAGGCCACGCCTGGCGTGGCCTTGGATGCGCCGCGTAGCGGCTACTTGCCTTCTTTCAGCGCAATCGCATTGATGCCGGCACTGGCCAGGCGCTGCTTGGTCGATTCCAGCGCGGTGGCCGAGCGGAACGGTCCCAGCCGGACGCGGTGGTAAGTCTGGCCGCCGATGCTGACCGACTGCACGTTGGCGACGAAGCCCTGCATCGCGAGCTTGGCCTTCAGCGTCTCCGCATCGGCCGCGTTCGGGAACGCGCCCACCTGCAGCAGGTAGCCGCTGCCGGCGGCCGGCGCCGGCAGCGCGCTGGCGGGGGCGGCGGTGATGTTTTCGCTGATTGCCTGCGGCGCATGGGCCGCAGTGGTCGACTGTGCGGCGGGTGCCTGGGCAGCGGCCTGCGCCTGCTGCGCGGCAAGCTGCTTCTGCTGCTGCTCGGCCTTCGCCTGCGCGCTGATCTCGGCGTCGGGGATGCGCACCTCCTTCTCCGACAGCACCGAGTAGAAGTCGTACTGCGGTTTCTTCGGCACGCTCTGGCTGCCGGCGGGCTCCAGCGCGCCCGCTTCGCTGGCGTGCTGGGCGGTGGCCTGCGGATTGGCCTGCGGTCCGGCCGGCTTGGGCAGGCTGCTGCGTAGCATCACTGCCATTGCCACGACGCCGATCACAATGCCGATCGCCAAGTAGCCCCAACCCGGAAAGCCGTTGCTGCCATTGCGCACGGCCTGCCGGCCCTTGCCCTTGCGTGCTGCCATTACATCGTCTCCGGGGCGCCGAGGCCCAGCAATTCCAGTCCGTTTTTCAGTACCTGCCGCGTCGCCACCACCAGCGCAAGCCGGGCGTTGCGCAGCGCGGCGTCTTCGACCAGGAACTGGTGCGAGTTGTAATAGGTGTGGAACGCGTTGGCCAGCTCGCGCAGCCACGCCGCCACCAGGTGCGGCTCCAGATTCGCCGCTGCCGCCTCGACCAGCTCGGGATATTTTGACAGCTCGGCGAGCAGGATCTGCTCGTGCTCGTTGTCCAGCCGCGCCAGCTGGGCGAGGCCATCGTGCAGGTCGAACGTGTAGCCTTTTTCCGGCGCCTGGCGCAGCACGCTGCAGACGCGGGCGTGCGCGTACTGGATGTAGTAGACGGGGTTGTCGTTGCTCTGCGAGCGTGCCAAGTCGGTGTCGAACACCAGCTGCGAGTCGCTCTTGCGCGAGATCAGGAAGTAGCGCGTGGCGTCGCGGCCCACCTCGTCGATCAGGTCGCGCAGGGTGACGTAGCTGCCGGCGCGCTTGGAGATCTTCACCTCCTCGCCGCCGCGCATCACGGTGACCATCTGGTGCAGCACGTATTCCGGATAGCCTTGCGGGATGCCGCAGGCGAGCGCCTGCAGGCCGGCCTTCACGCGGGCCAGGCTGCCGTGGTGGTCGGAGCCGAGCTCGGTGATGGCGCGCTCGTAGCCGCGCTGCCACTTGCTCAGGTGGTAGGCCACGTCCGGCACGAAGTAGGTGTAAGTGCCGTCGGACTTGCGCATCACGCGGTCCTTGTCGTCACCGAAATCGGTGCTGCGCAGCCACAGCGCGCCGCCTTCCTCGTAGGTGTGGCCGTGGGCGACCAGTTCGCGCACGGTATCCTCCACCTTGCCGTCGGCGTACAGCGACGACTCCAGGAAGAAGGTGTCGAAGCCGACCCCGAACGCCTGCAGATCCAGGTCCTGCTCGCGCCGCAGGCTGGCCACGGCGAAGCGGCGGATCGCGTCGAGATCGTCCACATCGGCAGTGCCGATCACCGTCTCGCCATCCGCCACCACCGACTCGCGGTCGAGGTAGGCGCGCGCCACGTCGGCGATGTAATCGCCGCGATAGCCGCTCTCCGGCCAGCCGCTGTCGGCGGGCGTCACGCCGCGCGCGCGCGCCTGTACCGAGATGGCGAGGTTGGCGATCTGCACGCCGGCGTCGTTGTAGTAGAACTCGCGCCTGACGTTCCAGCCGGTGGCTGCAAGCAGGCGGCTGAGGCAGTCGCCGATCGCCGCGGCACGGCCGTGGCCGACGTGCAACGGGCCGGTCGGGTTGGCCGAGACGAATTCCACCCCGACCGTCTTGCCCGCGCCACTGCGGCTGCGGCCGTAGGCATCGGTCTGTTCGAGGATCTGCCGCAGCTCGGCGTGGTACGCGGCGGGGGCCAGATGAAAGTTGATGAAGCCGGGGCCGGCGATCTCGACCTTGGCCACCAGCGCATTCGCCGGCAGGGCCGTCACCAGCCGCTCGGCCAGCTCGCGTGGCCGGGCGCGTGCCGGTTTGGCCAGCAGCAGCGCGATATTGCTGGCGAAGTCCCCGTGCTCGCGGCTGCGCGCGCGTTCGATCACGAACCCCGGAACGGCCAGATCGACAGGCAGGGTGGCATCGTTTTGCAGGCTCTGGATGGCCTGCAGTACCAGTTCGCGCAGCTGTGCTTTCACGGGTGGGGTCAAATGCGTGATGGAACCGCGCACTCTAACAGACAGCCACGCGGCGCAGCGCGCACGAGCCACCCGGCGCAGGACGTCCGGGCCGGCACTGATTTTTGATGCAGTGCGGCTACATACCTTGTGGATAAGTCTGTGGGGAAAGCGGGTGTCACCGTGCACCCATCGGGACAGAATGCCGAAAAAGTCCAGAATCGAAATAAATAACTTCGTAGAATCAATATTTTGTAATGAGCAGTTCCAGTCAAATCCGTGCAATGGTCGGCAAATGCCGATGCAGAGGCTTTGTGTATAAGTTTCGGCGGGATGGCGGCGATTCGTGTGGCGCGGGCATTGTCGCCGTTTTGTCATGCGGCGCTGCGACACTAGCTCGGTGCCTGGCTTGACTCCCCTCCAGGACGGGCACCCGGAGACGCCGCGCTCTCCTCTCCCCCAATCGGCCCCACGGCATGGTGCATACCATGCCGTTTTTTTATGTCCGGCCGGCGCTCAGAGCAGGCCGCGCGCCGCCATCGACACCGGCTCGTCGCTGCCGATCACCAGGTGATCGAGCACCCGCACGCCGACCAGCCGCAGTGCGTCGCGCAGTTCGTGGGTGATCGCGCGGTCGGCGGCGCTGGGCTCGGCCACGCCGGACGGGTGGTTGTGGGCAAAGATCACGGCGCAGGCGTTGTGCTGCAGGCAGGCGCGCACCACCTCGCGCGGATGCACGCTGGCGCCGTCGACGGTACCGCGGAACAGCTCCTCGAACGCCAGCACGCGATGGCGGTTGTCCAGGTACAGGCAGCCGAACACCTCGTAGGGCAGATGGCGCAGCCGGGCGCGCAGGTAGTCGCCGCTGTCGCGCGGATTGCCCAGCGCCGGCAGCTGCTGCAGCTGTTCGGCCAGGCTGCGTCGGGCCAGCTCCAGTGCGGCGGCGATCCGTGCCCGCTTGGCCGGGCCCAGTCCCTGCGCGTGGATCTGCTGATCGGGCCGCCCCAGCAAGGCGCCCAGGCTGCCCGCGGCCGCGAGCAGCTCGCGGCCCAGCGCGATCGCGTCCTTGCCGCGGCTGCCGCTGCCCAGCAGCACGGCCAGCAATTCGGCGTCGGACAGCGCGGCGCTGCCGCGTGCCAACAGTTTTTCGCGGGGGCGTTCGCCCGCAGGCCAGTCGCGGATGCTCATGCCGGCAGCGTGCCGGTTGCCGCCACACGCAGGCAGCGGCCGGGCGGGATGAATCCGGTAAGCTACCGGTCAGCCCGATTGTCAGGTCCGCCTTACATGAGTCTTGCCGAACGCCGCGTACTGCTGGGAGTGTCCGGCGGCATCGCCGCCTACAAGTCCTGTGAACTGGTTCGTCGCCTGCGCGAGCTGGATGCCGAAGTGCGTGTGGTGATGACCGAAGCCGCCACCCATTTCGTCAGCCCCACCACGTTTCAGGCCCTGTCCGGGCAGAGCGTGCGGGTCAGCCTGTGGGATGCCCAGGCCGAGGCGGCGATGGGCCACATCGAGCTGGCGCGCTGGGCCGAGCGCATCCTGATCGCGCCGGCCAGTGCCGACCTGCTGGCGCGGCTGGCGCATGGCATGGCCGACGATCTGCTCACGACGTTGTGCCTGGCCAGTGCCGCGCCGCTCTACCTGGCGCCGGCGATGAACCAGCTGATGTGGGCACACCCGGCGGTGCAGGCTAATCTGGCCGCGCTGCGCCAGCGCGGCGCGCAGCTGTTGGGCCCGGCCTCCGGCGAACAGGCCTGCGGCGATGTCGGTTCCGGCCGCATGCTGGAGCCGCACGAATTGCGCGACGCGCTGCTGGCCTCGTTTGTTCCAGGCACGCTGGCCGGACTGAACGTGCTGGTCAGCGCCGGCCCGACCTACGAGGATATCGATCCGGTGCGCTTCATCGGCAACCGCAGCTCGGGGCGGATGGGTTTCGCGGTGGCACAGGCCGCGGCGGAGGCCGGTGCGCGGGTGACCTTGGTGGCCGGACCGGTGAGCCTGCCGACACCAACCGGCGTCATGCAGCGCATCGATGTGCGCAGCGCGGCACAGATGCACGCCGCGGTGCTGGCCGCCGCGGCGCAGGCAGACATCTACATTGCGGCGGCGGCGGTCGGCGATTACCGCCCGCTCGAAGTGTCGGCGCAGAAGCTGAAGAAGCAGGGCGGCAGCGGCCTGCTGCTGCAGCTCGGTGAAAACCCGGACATCCTGGCCAGCCTGTCGGCGCAGGACGGCCATCCCTTCCTGGTCGGCTTCGCCGCAGAGACGCACGAGGTGGCCTGCTACGCGCAGGACAAGCTGCAGCGCAAGGGGCTGGACATGATCGCCGCCAACCGCGTCGGCGAGGGCCTCGGCTTCGAGGCCGCCGACAACGCGCTGACCTTGTACTGGGCCGGCGGCGCCGTCGAACTGCCGCGCGCCGCCAAGCCGGCGCTGGCGCGGCAGCTGATCGCGCACGTGGCCGAGCGCTACCGGGCTGGCCGCGCATGATCGACATCGCGCTGAAGATTCTCGACCCGCGCCTGGGCGACAGCATCGCTCTGCCGCAGCCGGCGACGCCCGGCAGTGCCGGCATGGATCTGCGCGCGGCGCTGGAGCAACCGCTGACCCTGGCGCCGGGCGCGAGTGCGCTGGTGCCCAGCGGCCTGGCGATCCACATCGGTGACCCCGGCTGGTGCGCGCTGATCGTGCCGCGCTCCGGGCTGGGTCATAAACACGGACTGGTGATGGGCAACCTGGTCGGCGTGATCGATGCCGACTACCAGGGGCCGCTGCTGATTTCGTGCTGGAATCGCGGCCAGCAGCCCTACACCATCGGCGTGGGCGACCGCATCGCGCAGCTGCTGCTGGTGCCGGTGGCGCAGGCGCGGTTGAAGGTGGTGACGGAGTTCGCGCCGAGCGAACGCGGCGATGGCGGATTTGGTTCCACCGGCCTCGGATAGCACGCAAAATGACGCGGTTATCCACGGCATCATTCCACCGGCCAGGCAGCACCTGCGGGGTCAGCACATGGTCATGAGCAAAGCGGGTGCGAGGCCGCGCGTCGACTGGCGGCACCAGCTGCCGCTGGCGGGCGGCACCCTGCTGGTGGCGCTGGGGCTGTTCTGCGTCTGGCAAACCTGGCTGATCGCCGACGAGGGCCACGCGATCGCGCAGGTGCACATCGCCCAGAATCAGGCGGCACGTGCCGTGGCTGCTGAGATTGCCGTCGAGCGGGCCAAGGTCATGCAGGTGCTGGCGGCGGCGGATCCGGCCGCGCTGATGCGTGATCCGGCGCAGGCCGCGGTCGCCCTGCGCCAGCAGTTGCCGCAGGTGAAAAAGCTGGAGTTGTACAGCGCGGATCTCGGCGAGGTGCTGCACGCCAACTATCGCAAGTTCGGTTATGCCAAGGCGGCCCAGTTGATGGCCGCGCAGGGCGCCGAGGGCGTGCCGCAGGCGCAGAGTATTTCCTACGGCAACGGCGATCGGCGGCTCACCCTGGTGGTGCCGCTGGGCGCACCGCCGCAGGCCTGGGCCTGGGTTGAGCTGCCGTTTGCGCCGCTGCAGCAGCGCTTCGACGCGATCCCGCCTGCCGGTGGCCGGCTGGATCTGCGCCAGGGCGACGATCGCGACAACGTGCAACTGCTGTCGCACGGCACTGCCTCGGCCGAGGCGGAGGAGCTTGGCACACCGGTTGCCGGCAGCGTGTTCAGCGTGACGGCCGGACTGCCCGACGCGTTCATCGTGCTGCCACGTTCTGTGCTGCTGAGTGCGTTGCTCACCCTGCTCGGCGTGGGCGGCGGCGTGTTCCTGCTGTGGCTGCGGGTGCGGCTGGGCAGGCCATCGACGAATGAACCTGAGGAGTTGGCTGTGCCAGCCAGAATCGAGATGCGTACGACCCGAATCGACCCGTCGGCCGCCACGACCGTGACATCTGCGCCGGTGGCGTCACCGCCGCCCCAGGTGGATCCGACCATCTTCCGCGCATATGACGTGCGCGGGGTGGTCGGCAAGACGCTGGACAAGGATGTGGCACATGCGCTCGGCCAGTCGATCGGCGCGCTGATGGGCGAGAAGGGCCTGCACGAGATCGTGGTCGGCCGCGACGGAAGACTGTCCGGGCCGGAGCTGGCCGGGGCGCTGGCCGATGGCCTGCGTGCGGCCGGCATCGACGTGATCGACATCGGCGCGGTGCCGACGCCGGTGGTCTATTACGCAGCCTATCGCTACAACACCGGCTGTGGCGTGGCGGTCACCGGCAGCCACAATCCGCCGGACTACAACGGCTTCAAGATCGTGGTCGGCGGCGAGACGTTGTCCGAGGGCGCGATCCAGGATCTGTATCAGCGCATCGTCAGTGGTGCGTTGCCCGGTGATGGCCAGGGCAGTCTGCGTCAGGTGGACGTGGCGCCGGACTATATCGAGAAGATCGTCTCTGACGTGCTTGCCGAACGCCGCCTGAAAATCGTCGTCGACTGCGGCAACGGCATCCCCGGCGCGCTGGCGCCGCAGGTGCTGGAGGGCGTCGGTTGCGAGGTGATTCCGCTGTATTGCGAGGTCGACGGCACGTTCCCGAACCATCATCCGGACCCGTCCGATCCGCACAATCTGGAAGACCTGATCCTGGCGGTGCGGCAGACCGGCGCCGATCTTGGCGTGGCGTTCGACGGCGACGGCGACCGCCTGGGCGTGGTCACCCGCGGCGGCGAGATCATCTACCCGGACCGGCTGCTGATGCTGTTCGCGCGCGACGTGCTGTCACGCCAGCCGGGCGCCACCATCATCTACGACGTCAAGTGCACCAGCCATCTGAAAGGCCAGATTCTCGACGCCGGCGGCAGTCCGCTGATGTGGCGCACAGGCCACTCGCTGATCAAGGCGAAGATGCGCGAGACCGGCGCCGAGCTGGCTGGCGAGATGAGCGGCCACTTCTTCTTCAAGGAGCGCTGGTACGGTTTCGACGACGGCATCTATGCGGCCGCGCGGCTGCTGGAAATACTCGCCGGCGACCTGCAGGGGCGCAGCCCGGAGGAGATCTTTGCCACGCTGCCCAAGAGCGTCTCCACGCCGGAGCTGAAAGTCGAGCTGGCCGAAGGCGAGCACTATCGCTTCATGGACAAGCTGCGCCAGCAGGCCAGCTTCGAGGACGCCGCGCTGATCACCATCGACGGCCTGCGCGCGGACTGGCCCGACGGCTGGGGGTTGGTCCGCGCTTCCAACACCACGCCGGTGCTGGTGCTGCGTTTCGAGGCGGACGATGCGCCGGCGCTCAAGCGCATCCAGCAGGTGTTCCGCAAGCAACTGCTGGCGGTGGACTCCAAACTGAAGCTGCCGTTCTGAGGTTTTCGCCGCGAGGCGGCACACGACACGCGTCTTGCCACCGGTGGATCAATTCGCCGGTTGCGCCTGCGCTGCCTTCAATTCGCGATAACGCGTCAGCGCCCGCGCTTGCTGCTGCACGTCCTGCGCCCGCTCGGTCTGCTGGCGCAGCAGCGCGTTGCGCTGAGCCGTGACCACATTGCGCTGGTCGGCGATGCTGTCGATCAGGTATTTGGGCACCGGCTTCTTGGCGCGCTCGATGTCGCCGGCGCGGCTGAGCAGGTCGGCAAGTGCTTTTTCCTGGCCGCGCAGATTGAGCTGGGTGGTACGGATCTGCTGGTCGATGGTGTCGAGCTGCTGCTGCTGCGACATCCGGTAGGATGCCTCATCCGGATACGCAGCCAGCATCTGCGCCTCCGCATTCGCCCGATCCTGCGCGGCGCGCTGCTTGGCCGCCTCGGTCGCCGCCAGCTTGTTTGCGACGGCGCGTTCTTCCGGGCTCAGCTGCCGCGGCACGTGCTGGACGATCATGCCGCGGTCGTTGACCACGTCATAGCCGAATTTCATCGCCTCGGTGCTGAGGCTGTCGCTGAAATGCACCAGGCCCTGGTTGTCCTGCCACTTGTAGCGCAGGCTGCCGGTGTTCGGGGTGCCCTGCGCATGCAGCGCTAGACCGGTGACCAGCGCGACAGCGACAAAGACAAACGATGACTTGCGCATGAACCCTCCCTCGAGAATGAAGTATAGCCGGCGTCATTGCCTTGCCCAGTTCGGCGCAGCCGGCAACGATGGTCACGATGACCGGGTTCGCTGCAGCCTAGCGCCGTGCGCATGAACTCAGCGTTGCACCCCGTAGCGTTCGCGGTAGGCCAGCAGACGGGCATATTCGCCGGCCAACTGTGGCTGTTCGCCGGCATAGGCGAGCACCTCGTCGAGGCCGGTGATCGCGATCACCGGGATGCCGTGATCGGCCGCCACTTCCTGCGCGGCGGAGCGCGCGCCCTGGCCGCGCTCCTGCCGATCGAGCGCGATCAGCACGCCTGCCGGTTCGGCCCCGTGCGCGCGGATCAGCGCCAGCGATTCGCGCACCGCGGTGCCGGCGGTCATCACGTCGTCGACGATCAGTACGCGGCCGGAAAGCGGCGCGCCCACCAGCAGACCGCCCTCGCCGTGGTCCTTGGCCTCCTTGCGGTTGTACGCCCACGGCAGGTCACGGCCGTGCTGCTCGGCCAGCGCGATGGCGGTGGCCGCCGCCAGCGCGATGCCCTTGTAGGCCGGGCCGAACAGCATGTCGACCGGCACGCCCGAGTTCACCAGCGCGTCGGCATAGGCGCGGCCCAGCTGGGCCAGCGCGGCGCCCGAGTCGATCCGTCCCATGTTGAAAAAGTACGGGCTTTGCCGACCGGATTTGAGGATGAACTCGCCGAAGCGCAGCACCTCGCGCTGCAAGCTGAGTTCGATGAAGTCGCGCTGGTAATCGTGCACGGGGCGTCTCGCGGCAAGGGAGTCTCAGGGCAGCGTGCGCAGCAGCAGCGGCGTGCCGCGACGGCGGCCATGGTAACGCGCCGCCATCGCCGGGATGCGCGCCGGATTCCCGTATCAGCCGGGTGGCTGTGGACGGCGCCGCCGGGTTGTTATGATCGCTGATCGTTGCCGGGAGACGCCATGCGCATCATCAGCCTGAACGCCAATGGTATCCGCTCGGCCGCCAGCAAGGGCGTGTTCGACTGGCTGCGCACGCAGGACGCCGATGTGGTCTGCCTGCAGGAGACCAAGGCGCAGGAGGACCAGCTGGGCGATCCGATGTTCCGTCCCGACGGGCATCACTGCTTCTATCGCGATGCCAGCAGCAAGAAGGGCTACAGCGGCGTGGCGATCTATGCCCGGCGCGAACCCGACACGGTGCTCACCGAGCTGGGCTGGGACGCGTTCGACTGCGAAGGGCGCTACATCGAGGTGCGCTTCGGCAATCTCTCGGTGGTGTCGCTGTACGTGCCGTCCGGCTCGTCCGGCGACGAGCGCCAGCAGTTCAAGTTCAGGACGATGGAGTGGCTGACGCCGATCCTTGACGGCTGGCTGGCCAGCGGCCGCGACTACATCCTTTGCGGCGACTGGAACATCGTGCATACCGAAAAGGACATCAGGAACTGGCGCTCCAATCAGAAGAACTCCGGCTGCCTGCCGCAGGAGCGCGCGTGGCTGGACCACCTGCTCCACGAGCGCGGCTGGGTCGACAGCTTCCGCGCGCTGAAACCCGACGCGGTCGAGTACACATGGTGGTCGAACCGCGGCCAGGCGCGCGCCAACGACGTGGGCTGGCGCATCGACTACCAGATCGTCAGCCCCGCACTGCGCGCGCGCCTCGCCGGCTGCTCGATCTATCGCGAGCAGCGCTTCTCCGATCACGCGCCGTACGTGGTCGACTATGCGGACTGAGCGCGACGAGGTGACGGCCGAGGCGGCCACGGTGTCCGGTCGGCGCTGGCGGGTGCTGAGCATCGGCCTGCTCGGATTTTCTTCCGGGCTGCCGTTGGCGCTGTCGGGGCCTTCGTTGCAGGCGTGGTTCACCACCGCCGGCATGAGCCTGAAGGCGATCGGCTGGATCACCCTGATCGGCCAGGCATACGTGCTGAAATTCCTGTGGTCGCCGCTGCTGGACCGGCTGCCGCTGCCGTGGCTGGGCCGGCGGCGCGGTTGGATCGTGCTGATGCAGCTGCTGTGCGGCGCGGCGCTGATCAGCATGAGTTTCTACACGCCGCAAGGCGCGGCGAGCACGCTGGCATTTCTCGGGGTGCTGCTGGCCTTCGCCTCCGCCACCCAGGACATTGCCTACGACGCGCACCGCACTGATCTGCTGCGGCCCGCCGAGCGCGGCTGGGGCACGGCAGCAGCGCAAGGCGGCTACCGCTTCGGCATGCTGGTGTCCGGCGCGCTCGGGTTGATACTCGCCGACCGCTTCGGTTGGCCGTGGGTCTACCGGCTGATGGGCGGACTGATGGCGGCCGGCACGCTGGTCACCCTGCTGTCGCCGGATGCGCCGGACGAGCAGCCCGCACGCAGCTTCACCGAGGCGATCGTGCAGCCCTTCGCGGACTTCTTCCAGCGTTACGGCAAGGTCGCGCTGGCGTGGCTGGCGTTGATGGTGCTGTACAAGCTGTGCGATGCGTTTGCGCTGTCGCTGTCGACTACCTTCCTGATACGTGTGCCGCAATTCTCGTTGACCCAGATCGGCACGATCAGCAAGACCTTCGGCCTGGTCGCCGGCCTGCTCGGCGCGCTCGCCGGCGGCTGGGTGGTCACCCGCATGCGGTTGTTTCCGGCGCTGCTGTGGCTGGGGGTGGCCCAAGCGCTGGTCAATCTCGGCTACATCTGGCTGGTGCACAGCGGTCCGGACGTCTATGCGATGGGCCTGGTGGTATCGACCGAGTATTTTGTCAGCGGTGTCGGCAGTACCGCGTTTGTGGTGCTGGTGACGGCGCTGTGCAACGTGCGCTATTCGGCCACGCAGTTCGCGCTGCTGTCGTCGCTTGCCGTGGTGGGCAGGGTGTTCCTCGGGCCGCTGGCGGCATGGCTGGTGCCGCAGGTGGGCTGGTCGATGTTCTTCGTGATCACGGCCCTGTCGGCGATTCCCGGGCTGCTGCTGGTGATCGCGCTGCGTCACGCGATTCACCGCGTCGAGCTGGCGCAGGCCCGCTGAGTTTGCCAACCAGGCCACGAAAGTGGGCAAAACGCGCCGCAGCAGGCAAGCCGGCATGCGCTAAAGTCTCCATGCAAGATCAAGATGGAGTGGTCCCGGTGCCTGATGTGATCGTGCAACATGTCGATAACCTGCTGGTCGAGCGCATCAGATCGCTGGCCAGTGAACGGCGGTGCTCGATCAACGACGTGCTGCTGCAGGCTTTGCGCAATGGCTTGAGTATTTCGACGGCAGCGGGTTTTCGCGAGAGCCGACGTGATACCGATGAGCTGGCGGTGCTCAGCGGCCATTGGGATGCTGAGGAAAAAGGCGCGTTCGAGCAGGCTTTGTTGGCCTTGGCGCAGGCACCGGCGACTCAATTGGCGCCAGAAAACATCCGGATGGGCGTTTCGGTGCGGCGTCCCAAATAGAGCGCGCCCAGCACGCGCGATCCACTTGCGCCGGTGACCGCCGGCAGGTTGCCCGGCAAACCCAGCAGTCGCTGCCGCGCCAGCCACGCGAACGCAGTGGCCTCGAGAAAGTCCGGATCAACTCCGTATTGCTGCGTGCTGCACAGCGCGCGGGGCGCCAGCAGCTGGCCCAGCCGCTGCATCAGGCGCGAGTTGTGCACACCGCCGCCGCAGACCAGCACATCTTCCGCCTCCGGAGCATGCCGCAGGACCGCCTGCGCCACGCTGCGGGCGGTCAGTTCCAGCAGGGTGGCCTGCACGTCGGCCGGGTGCGCAGCGGCGGTGAGCTGCGGATGCGCGGCGAGCCAGTCCAGATGAAAGTATTCCCGCCCGGTGCTCTTGGGCGGCGGCAGCGCGAAATAGCGGTCGCCGAGCAGCGCGTCCAGCAGCGCGGCGTCGACCCGGCCACTGGCGGCGAATGCGCCGTCGCGGTCGAAGGCCTCGCCGCGATGGCGCAGGCACCACGCATCGAGCAGACCGTTGGCCGGCCCGGTGTCGAATCCCAGTACCCGGCCGGAGGCATCCAGCACCGTGATGTTGGCGATGCCGCCGAGGTTGAGCACGACCCGGGTATGCCCCGGCCGGCCCAGCAGCATGGCGTGCACGGCTGGCAGCAGCGGTGCACCTTGGCCGCCGGCAGCGACATCGGCGCGGCGAAAGTCCGCCACCACGTCGATGCCGCAGCGCTCGGCCATCACGCTGGGGTCGCCCAACTGCAGCGTGAACGGGTGCTCGCCAGTAGGACGATGGCGCAGCGTCTGGCCGTGCGAGCCGATGGCGCGCACCGTGTCTGCGGAGTAGCCGTTGAGTTCAAGCAGCCGCTGGGCCGCCTCGGCGAAGCAGTGGCCGAGCGCGACATCCAGCCGTCCGAAGGCATCCAGATCGAGGGCGGCTTCGCCCTGCGCCAGCGCCAGCACCTGCGCGCGCAGCGCGGGTGGCCACGGATGCGCATGCGCAGCCAGCAGTTGCGGCCTGCCGTGGGCGAAGCTGACCAAGGCCGCATCGATGCTGTCCGCACTGGTGCCGGAGATCAGTCCGAGGTACAGCCCCGAGGCGTCATCCACGCGTGCGCTGCGCTCAGTTGTCGCTGGTTGCCGGAGCGTTCGCGCGCGCCAGCTTGATGCGGTTATCCAGTTCCTTCAGCCGGGCCAGCTGCGGTCGTACCACCTGTGCCTCGAACTTGGCCAGTTGGGCCGCCGGCAGCGGTTCGGGCTTCGGCAGGGTTACCGTCTGCGGGTTGCGCGCCACGCCATTGACGCGGAATTCGTAGTGCAGATGTGGCCCGGTAGCCCAGCCGGTCATGCCGACGAAGCCGATCACCTGCCCCTGTTTCACATGTTGGCCGATTTTTTCCGAACCGAAACGCGACATGTGGCCGTAAGCCGTGCTGATGCTGTTGCTGTGTTGAATGACCACAAAGTTGCCGTAGCCCCGCTCCCAGCCGCGGAATTTGATTACCCCATCGCCGGCAGCATGGATCGGGGTGCCCATCGGTGCGGCGTAGTCCACGCCCTTGTGCGGCTGCATGCGACCAGTGACCGGATCCAGACGATCCTTGCTGAAAGTGGACGAGATGCGGGTGAAGTCGACCGGGATGCGCAGGAACGACTTCTGGATCGGGCGGCCGTCCTCGCTGAACCAGCCGTAGTCGCCGTCGGCCTTCTTGAAGCGGTAGGCGGTGTAACGCTTGCCCTGGTTGACGAATTCGGCGGCGACGATGTTGCCTTCGCCGTAGTGCACGCCGTCGCGGTAGATGTCGTCGTAGATCACGGTGAAGCTGTCGCCAGCGCGCAGATCCTGCACGAAGTCGATGTCGTACTTGAACAGGTCGGCGAGCTTGCCGACCATCGCGGCATTCATGCCGGCCTGGTCGGCCGCGGCATACAGGTTGCTCCGGATCACTCCGTGCGCCACCCGCTCGCGCAGTTCGATGTCGCGTGGCTGCACCGTCACCGTGGGGTGCGCGCCATCGAGCCGGACGATGGCACGGCTGCTCGCGTCCTGATCGAAGCGGAAACCCTTGAGGCTGCCGTCGCTGTCGAGCAGAAAATCGAACTCCTCGCCAGGGTGGATGTTGTGCAGCGCGCCTTTCGCGGTGCCGGCGGCATCCATCACCTTCTGCAGGTCGGTCATGCTGAGGCCGCGGCCGGTGAAGATATCCGACAGCGTCTGCCCGGGCTGCACCCGCACCACCTGCCAGTCATCCACGGTGGGCACCATGGTGTTGATGGAGGTTGCCTTGGGCAGCGCCAGCGTCAGCAGCGTGTGGGCTTCGGGTACCGGCGCCGGGCGCATCGCGCTGGCCCAGGCCGGCATGATGAAACCGGACAACAGCGTGATCAGCAGGGCGGTGCCGGCGAGTACCCAGCGCTCGCGGTGCCAGTGGATCGGTTCGACCTCGGTTGAACGATCGAACGACCAGTGTGCGCACCGTTCGTAGAAATGCGAATGCCGGCGCTGCGCCTTGCGGCAGATGGCCTGCTTGCGCGCACGTCGCGCTGCTAGATTTTCTTCAGCCATGTTCAGCGCGCTCCGCGGTACAAAGTAACAAACACCGCGTACCATAGCGGCCATGTGTAAATGGCGTCAACGCCTTTTCCATCAAGGGTTTGCGCGGGATTCTCGGTTAACGCACAATTAACGTTGACGACACGGCCGGGATGCCCCGGCAGCTTTCGTCTTCCTGTCCACTATGAGGAAATCCATGAGCGAGCTTGAGCGGGCGCTGGCCACGATTGCGCGCGGCGCCCACGAAATCATCAAGCGGGAGGATCTGGCCGAACGCCTGAAAAGCGGCCGTCCACTGCGGATCAAGGCGGGCTTCGACCCGACTGCGCCGGACCTGCATCTGGGCCATACCGTGCTGCTCAACAAGATGCGCCAGTTCCAGGATCTGGGCCATCAGGTGATTTTCCTGATTGGTGACTTCACCGGCATGATCGGCGACCCCACCGGCAAGAACGTCACCCGCAAGCCGCTCACGCGAGCGGATGTGCTCGCCAACGCCGAAACCTATGCCGAGCAGGTCTACAAGGTGCTCGACCGGGGGCGGACCGAGCTGCGCTTCAATTCGGAATGGTTTGACCAGATGTCGGCTGCCGACATGATCCGGCTTGCGGGACAGCACACCGTCGCGCGCATGCTGGAGCGCGACGACTTTGCCAAGCGCTATGCGGCGCAGCAGCCGATCGCCATCCACGAGTTCATGTATCCGCTGACCCAGGGCTTCGACTCGGTGGCGCTGCGGGCGGATGTCGAACTCGGCGGTACCGATCAGAAGTTCAACCTGCTGATGGGGCGTGCGCTGCAGGAACATCACGGCCAGCCGCCGCAGATCGTGCTGACCATGCCGCTGCTGGAGGGGCTGGATGGCGTCAACAAGATGTCCAAATCGCTCGGCAACTACATCGGCATCAACGAGCCGGCGATCGACATCGTCACCAAGACCATGAAGATTGGCGATGCATTGATGTGGCGCTGGTTCGAACTGCTCAGCTTTGATGTATCGCTCGGCGAGCTGGCCCAGATGCAGGGTGCCATCGCCAGCGGCGCGCTGAATCCGCGTGACGCCAAGCTGCGCCTGGCGCGCGAGCTGGCGGCGCGGTTCCACGATGCAGCCGCCGCCGAGCAGGCCATCGCTGGCTGGCATGCGGTGGTGCGCGGCGACGGGGATACCGCGTTGCTGCCGTTCACAGATGTCGCCGTGCCCGCCGAAGGCATCCGTCTTGCGGCGTTGCTCACGGCGGCGGGCATCACTGCCAGCAACTCTGAGGCCAGCCGCAAGTTGAAAGAGCGCGCCATCCGCATCGACGCTGAAGTCGTCGAAGACCCAGCGCGGGTCTTCAGCGTTGGCTTTGAGGGCGTGCTGCAGATGGGCAGGCGCCACTTTGCCCGGGTGCGGCTGGTGGCAGCCTGATCCGAGCCCGTCGCGGGATGCGGCCACGCCGTCGAAAATAATGCTTGTGCTTTTCCCCGCAGCTCGTATGATGCGCGGCCCAGCCCTGCTGATCGTTTTGCGGCTGCCGGCAACGTCTTCAAACATGTCTCTTGAAGGTGTTGACGACAGTAAAAAACGATATAGAATGGGCGGCTCACCCGGGATGAAACGTCCTGAGTGGCAACCGAGAAAATGGTTGCAAGTGATTGATCTTTGACAGTGTGCGCAGGTGAATTGTGTGGGCGTCTTGCGCTGGA
>JAJYSM010000022.1 GCA_021793575.1 Pseudomonadota bacterium | reverse complement strand
AAGGAGCACCGGCCTATCTTGTTGGCACTTCGTCCCAGGCTGCGCTGGGAGCGGTTCTCATGAACGCCCTGAAAGAACTCGGGGCGTCAGAGGCCATCGGCCCTCGGACTTCGACGGACGTAACAACAGGCGCACGGCGGGATTGACAGCGCGCAACGCCTGGCCCACGCCGATCAGGGTGCCGCCGGTGCCGACGCCGGCCACCAGCGCGTCGGGCAAGCGGCCGGCCGGCATTTGCGCCAGGATCTCGGGGCCCAGCACCAGGCGGTTTTCTTCGACATTCCATTCCGACTCGAACTGGCGCGGACAGAAATAGCCCGGCTGCCGGCCGAGTTCATGCGCCTTGGCCAGCGCATCGTTGACGTGGAATCGCCCGCAGAACAGCACTTCGGCGCCGTAGGCGCGCGAAATCGCCACGCGTTCACTGGACAGGCCTTCCGGCATCACCACCAGCATGCGGTAGCCCTTGACCGCGGCGACCATAGCCAGGGCATTTCCAGTGTTGCCGCTGGTGGCCTCGACGATGGTATCGCCAGGCTTGAGCAAACCCTCGCGCTCGGCGCGTTCGATCATGTAGTGGGCGATGCGCGCCTTGATCGAACCGGAGGGATTGAGAAATTCCAGCTTGGCGGAGATGCCCTCGATCTCGAGCAGCGGGGTGTCGCCGATCGCGTCGAGAATACTGGCGGAGATGCCCGCATAACGCGTGTTCACGTGTGTACCTTCCGGATGTCAGCGTGATGCCGCGTGTACCTGGTGCATGGTGTCGAGCGCCAGCATCGCATGCGCGTAGGCGCCACCCGCGCGCATCTCGGTAGCAACCCAGATGGCCTCCATGATCTCCTGCTCGCTGGCGCCGTGTTTGAGCGCGGCTTCGGTGTGGCCACGGATGCAATAGGGGCATTGCGTGACGTGCGCCACAGCTACCGCGATCAACTGCTTGGTCTTGCCCGGCAGCGCGCCGTCGGCAAAGACCTGGGCGCTGAAGGCCTTGAAAGCATCCAGCGTGGCCGGCGCCAGCTCGCGGCGCTTGCGTGCGAGTTCCGGGGTGAGCGGGGGATAGACCGGATGTTCCATGACATTACTCCTTGGTGAAGAAATCAGCGTTCTGGCGGCGTTGTGCGGCGCCGCCCGAGCGTCCAGGGCAATGGATCGCTGGCCGGGAAACTCTCCGCCAGCGTGTCGTCGAGCAGGCGCTCACGTGCATCGCATGCGTCATCCACCACACTCGTGGAGATCCTCGGCGGAGACGGTTGACACGTCCGAAGTACCTGCGGGATCACCGAGTGACGCAGGTGTGGGCCCACTTGATTACTCAGCGACATGATGGATCTTCTCCATGGCACGCGAGCAGCGCGTGGCGACGTCCGAAACCGGATGGCTCCTTCGGTTTACAGCCCCACATTATTGCGCTCCAGCACGCGCTCGGCGCGATAACTCGAACGTACCAGCGGCCCGGCGACCGCTTCGACAAAGCCTTTCGCCAGCGCCAGGTCGCGATAGTGGTGGAATTGTTCGGGCGTCACGAAGCGTGCCACCGACAAATGATTCGGCGACGGGCGCAGGTACTGCCCGAGAGTCACAATATCGACCTGCGCCGCGCGCAAGTCATCAAGGGTTTGTCCGATTTCGGCATCGGTCTCGCCCAAACCCAGCATCAGGCTGGACTTGGTCAGCGTGTCGGGCGCGTGCTGCTTGGCGAACTCGAGCACGCGCAATGTCTGCGCATAACCGGCGCGCGGATCGCGCACCTGCCGGGTCAGACGCTCGACGGTTTCCAGATTCTGCGCATAGGTGACCAGCCCGGCGTCCAGCACCCTTGCCACCGCAGCGAGGTTGCCGGCGAAATCCGGTGTCAGCGCCTCCACCGCGACCGCCGGCGTGCGCGCATGGATGGCGCGGATGCAGGCCGCGTAATGCGCCGCACCGCCATCGGCCAGATCATCGCGATCGACCGACGTCAACACCACGTACTTCAGCCCCATCAGCGCCACTGCCTCGGCCACGTGCGGCGGCTCGAGCGGATCCAGCCAGCCGTGCGGATTGCCGGTGCTCACGGAACAGAACCGGCAGGCGCGAGTGCAGACCTCGCCCATCAACATCAGGGTCGCGGTGCCGCGGCCCCAGCATTCGGCGATGTTGGGACACTTGGATTCCGCACAGACCGTGTGCAGACCATAACCGCGGACGATGTCATGCACAGCTTCATAACGCTCGCCGGCGGGCAGGCGCACGCGCAACCATGGCGGCTTGCGATCGACATCGGGGGCCGCGCTGTCGGCATGCGGGCGCAACCCTCCCTTGACCGCACGGACGCCTTCCGGGGTGACGTACTTGCTGCCGTCACGTGGCGTGCTGGAATGAACAGGCGGAGCCATGGGCGATAACCTTGCAGGCAGATAATTGAGAGATTGGGTCATTTCTGCGCGAGCTCGCGAACCCGGCGCTCGTGCGCGATGGCGTAGCACTGCTCGATCCCCACATCGGCGAAGTGCAACGTAGCGGCGTCCGGCTGCACCTCGCGCAGGAGGTAAAGCGTGCCGCAATACGGGCAACGCTCGCGGCCGGTCTGGTGGATCGGCAGATAGATGCGCGGATGGCCGTTCCAGAGGCTGCTGTCGTGCGGCGGGCAAGTCAGCGGCAGCTCGTCCCAGCCTACTTCGCACACGGTCTCGGATGCGCTCACGCGCAGTCCGGTGACCGGATCGGATGGGGCCTGCCATCGCTGACCGATATCCATGTCAACGCTCCAGATACGGCAGCTTGTCGGCCACGCCGTTCCACTGCCCGGCATCCGGCAGGGCGTCGATTCTGCCGTCGATCACCGGCCACTTCGGCGCCAGTTCGGCATTGATTTGCAGGAAATGCTCCTGCCCCCCGGGCACATCGTCCTCGGCGAAAATGGCATAGGCCGGACATTCGGCGACGCAGAGCGTGCAGTCGATGCATTCAACCGGGTCGATCACCAGGAAGTTGGGGCCTTCGTGAAAGCAGTCGACCGGACAGACCTCGACGCAGTCGGTGTATTTGCACTTGATGCAGTTATCGGTGACGACGTGAGTCATGACTTGATTCTCCCGTTACGCTGCACGCATCCGGAAGCAGATTGCTGGCGCAGATGCCGCGCTTGCCTCGTTCAACTTCGCCGGGCTCGTCGGCGGCACGGTGCACGCCGCACAGGGGCGATCACGGACGATGGTTTCCCTCGTGTTCAAAAGGTCGCGCATGCAAGACGATAAAATTCAACGTAGAAGCGCCCGAGCTCCACGAAACGGACGTGGTGGGGCGCCGGCGGTTCGATCACGATCGTGTCGCCCCTTTCGGCGAAGACCTCACCTGCCAGGGGGGGGCTCCAGTTCGAAGTGGATGCGGCCCTCGAGCACATGGATCAGGCCCCATGTTCCGGGCTTGGTCGTGTGAGCCCGCTGCAGCTTCAACGGCAGATTGTCCGCGGTGAAGTCGATGGAACGGCCATAGGCTTCGAGACCCCCGGGCAAGCTGTGCGGAATATCGGACATCATGTGGTTTCCCGATCGTGGTTCATTCGCGTTCACCAGGGCACGCGCGACGCGAGTCGATGCAGCAACGCGTTGAACCGGTGCTCGCCTTTCGGATCACTGTGTCGCAATGCGACGCATGCACGCCCGGCAAAGCGGCAAGCCGCCTCGACCTGCCCGACCACCGCCAGCGCTTCCAGACTGGCCAGCAGGATGCCGGTGAGGCTTTCGGGCGACGGCTTCAAGGCGTGAGAACGCCCCTCGCGTTCCGTTGACGTGTGGTCGATCATTGGATGCTCTCCTCCTCGATGCCGAGGTACCGCCTGGCCTCGGGAGTCATCTTTTGCGGCGACCATTCCGGATCGTGGGTCATGACTACCTCGACGCCCACGATGCCGGGCAGCTGCGCGACGCTCTCGCGAGCGCCCTCCTGCAGGTAACTCGTCGCCGGGCAGCCGCGCGTGGTCGTGGTCATGAGTACGTGCGCCATGCCGGCGTCATCGATGCTGACTTCATAGATGAGCCCGAGGTCGACGATGTTGTAGCCGAGCTCGGGATCGATCACGGTGCGAAGTGCCTCCCTGGCCCGTTCGATCGGGGATTCTCGTTCGCTGCTGTTCATGCGCCGCTCCCCGGCTCACTGCCGATGCGCACTGCAAGGCGGTAGGTCGTGCCGTCGGCGTCAAAGCCGCCGCGCCAGCGATGGCCACGCTCGACCAGTTCCGGGAGCAGGAACATCGGTTCGCGACAAAGCAGCGCCGACAACACCTCGCCTTCCTTGAGGGATTCCAGCGCCGCCAGCGTGCGCACCATCGGCTCGGGCGGATCGAGATCGCGGTTGTCGATGGAGATCGTGGGCGGCGGCCAGACGTCATCGTCATCGGGCGTGCTGGCAACCGCAGCGGCGGACGCCGGTGTCCGCCCGGTGGGGGTGAACAGAACCTCCCAGTCGTCATGGCCGAGCTCCCGCACGTCATGCGTGTAACCTTTGGAACCCAGCATGTGCAGCAGCGGCGTCGGCTTGAAGGTCGCGAACAATCGCAAGCCCTGATCCGGCCGCAATTCCGCTACCGTGGCCATGATCTGTTCGAAAGGCTCGCCGCCATCGCGCAGGATGGGGCGCACATCGAGATCCACAAACGTCGTCATCACCAGTCTCCTGCCGATCAGTGCGAGCGCGTCAAGGAAAGAACCAGCGGTGGTCGCATGCTTCCCGCCGGGAAGCGTGCCGAAGCGGGTACGTCGTCCAGACGGCGCGCTCGCACCAACTGCAGGACGATGCCCGCAGTTCCGACCAGCAGCATCGCTGCCGCTACCCGGAATGCCCATGCGCTGTCCAGGAACAGCGCCGCTGTCGCCGCCCAGGCGGCGATGAAATACAGCCCGAACCACTTGCGCGCGTGTTGCTCGGCAACCAGATCCTGCACCCTTGGGGTGGATACCTTGCCCAGCACCGGGCCGTAGCATTCGAGCCAGGTAAGAAACGGGACGATCTTGTAGAGCTTGGCCAGACCCAGCCCCGACAGCCAGCCGAAGGCAACCAGGAACACCACCGCGCCGGCATGGCGTGCCAGTGCGCCCATGCTCCCAAGCACCACTATCAGCAGCGCGGCGAGTACCAGCGATCCCACCGCCGCCGCCGCCATCCGGCTGTTGAGTTCGATCACTCGCCGTCTGCGCGCCCGGTACAAATGCGCGATGTCACGCGCGTACAGGATCACGGTCAGCAAGCCGAATACCCCGGCGGCAACGAAAACCGGAGCGGTGCCATGATTCACAAGAATCATGGTCGTGCCGCCGAGAACCGTCACGCCCAGTGCCCATGCACCGAACCGCAGAACCGCGCGGGTGCTCGGACGATCCAGCTCTGGTGCCAGCATGAACATCGCCAGCAACCGGTAGCTGACGCCCATGGCGGTCAAAGTAAGCCAGCCGCCTAGTCCGGCGACGATGTGGACCGGCAGGCCGTAAGCAAAGATGCGAAGCGCTACGGGGGTCGTCGCGTCGCCCGCCAGCACCAGTGCGAAGGTGATGCCGATGGCCACGGTGGCCGTCAGGCCAAGCAAACCCACGGCGACAAACTGCGCCGGCAATCCCAGCGGTCGTGCGGCCCAGAGCGTGCGGCCGAGATTCCACAGCACGAGGCTGAAGCCGGCCGCCAGCAGGATGCTCGCGACGGGGAAGAACGGCAACGTCGCTGCGACCGTCCCATCTAAACCGAGGAAACCCGTCAGCAGCGCCGCCAGCCCGCCGAGAAGCAGGACCAGCGCGGGCAAGGGCAGTGTCGCGCTATGGAGCGGCCTGGCGATGAGTACCGGTACGAATTGGAACAGTGCGCCACACAGCAGCAGACTTAGCCAACCCAGAACCACCAGATGGACAAGCAGCAGTGTCGCTGGCGCCTCGATGGGCGCGTTTGGAAAACCCCATCCCGCAGCCATCAGACTCTCTGCGGCCAGCAGCGCGACCAGCGCGGCAGCAAAATACGACATTGTCCAGCGAGAGAGCGAAACACCGGCCACGAGACGACTTCCCGGGATGCTTGTGCCGGGCCCCTGCGGCCCGGCACCTACTTTGACTTGACGGTACGACTTCAGGCTGCCTGCGCGAGTTTGCGGATCTCGACGCGCCAGATCTCGGGACCCTTTTCCAGATAGTTCCATGCGAACTGCTGCGGATATTCCGCCTCGAGTTGGTAGTACAGCGGCTTAGGGTCGTGGTCATTGACCAGGACGAAAGCGGTGCCCGGAAGCAAGGCGTCGACCAGCTGGAAGATCTTGGCATGGCGTTGCGCCGGCACGAGGGGCCGCACGTCGACCTCGGGAGACGTGGGAGATACAGCGGAATGGGGCATGACGTTCATCCGGATGGGGTGGGAGCGATCGCCGCAGTCGACATGCGACCGGGCAGCCTGGCGATGGCCTTTCTTTTGGCGGCTTCCATCGTTGCGGGATGGAAGCTCGGCTGCGTGAAGCAAGCGTAGACTCTCATAAGAGGCATTGTCAATGCCTCTTAAATGGCAAACTGACGCGCAACATGGCGGGAACCGGGTCAGCGCGGCAAGATTGATCTGGCGCATCGGCATCGATCCCCGTACCGGATCACCAGCGCAAAGCATTCAAGCCGATTGGATCGAAGCACCACCCCGAGCGCATGGCCGGAACGCCAGTCGGGTTCATGGATGTAGCGGTTCCCACCCGTGGCGTTACCTTTGAACTTCGACGAAAAGCCCTTTTTCCTCACGCTCGAAGTGGTGTTCGAGCACGTGCCGGAACGGCGCGTGGATATCCAGCAGTGCCAGGCGCGTCGTACCATCCGGCACCCGCGCGGGCAGCGGCTCGAGTGCCAGGCGCAGCTCGCCAAGCATCGCGGACAATTTGCGGTGTTCTGCCAGATATACCCTGGCATGCCAGCGCGCCCACTCGGGCAGATAGGGGATCAACCCGCTTTCCTCATCCTCGATGTGCGTCTCTTGCAACTCATGCAGCTGCGCCAGCAAGGCGCGTGCGCGGGACAGCTCGCCATCCAGCAGCGCCAAACGCTCATCCTGCAAGAGATTCAACATCTGTGCGTGCTGCGTCGTGAGATCGGTGAACTGGAACATCGGATTCATATCGGCGGACATAGGGTACCGGCTGGCATCCGCACGGCTGAATCTCTTAATCGATGCAGCGCTCGGGCTGAAGTCGGGTGCGCATAAACAGGTATAATGCGCACATCATTTGGCTTGCCTCCCTGTGTCATACCATACCGCGCCAACGCAATCCTTCGGAAAACCATGCGATTAACTCACTTTTCGGACTATGCGTTGCGAGTGCTGATGTACGCTGCGGCACAGCGCGAACGTCTGATCACCATCGAAGAGACAGCTGTGGTGTACAAGATCTCTCGCAATCATCTGATGAAGGTGGTCACTGTGCTGACGCGTGCGGGATACCTGAAAGCCGTCCGCGGGCGCACGGGGGGATTCACGCTGGCAGTGAGTCCGAATAATATCCGCCTCGGCACCGTCATGCGCGTGACCGAACCGGATTTCGCCATGGCGGAGTGCTTCACCGCCGATAACCGCTGTCAGATCACTCCCTCCTGCCGACTGCGCGGAGTGTTGAGCGAGGCGCTTGACGCATTTGTTGCAACGCTTGACCGATACACACTGAATGATCTGTTGCTGCGCCCTGAGGACTTCGGTTTGAAGCTCGGGAAACGCTGATTTGCCTGTCGTCGAAGCGAGGCTTGGTCGACAGAATGTAAAAGGTGCCGAGCAGTCGGCCCCGGCTATCCAGGCCGGCGGCTGATTCGAGACCCATCGCAAGTCGACGCGCCCAAGTGTGGTCTTGGCCGAGAAGGACATCCCTATGTTGGCTCGGATGAATTTCTGAACGGCGCTTGGCGCTGGTGTCTATGGTTGATTGATGTTCCTCCCGATGCGCTACGCGCGATGCCATCCGTGATGGCGCGCATCGAGCAGACTCGACGGTTCAGGCTGGCGAGCAAGGCAGCCGCGACACGCAAATTTTCCGCAACGCCGACGCGGTTTTGCCAGATCGCACAACCCAAGACGGGATATCTGCTGGTGCCGGGTGTCTCGTCAGAGAGACGCCAGTACATTCCGATCGGCTTCATGTCGCCCGAAGTCATCGCCAATAACCTGGTGTTCGTCGTACCCGATGCCGAACTTTTCCATCTTGGCGTGATGAGTTCAGCCATGCACATGGCCTGGGTGCGCTACACCTGGGGCCGCCTGAAGAGTGATTTCCGCACTATTCCAAGGACATCGTCTACAACAACTTCCCGTGGCCCGAGCTGGCTGACATTCCCTCGTCCGTTCGCACTGAGCGTAGCTGTCCGCAGGACGGCGACGTCGAAGTGTCGCCGGCGCACCCTTCGACTCCGTCCGCTGGCGCCGCCTACGCTCAGGGCGAACGGACTCGTGAGGATCAGCGCATCAGTTTGGTAGAAGGGCACAGGCATGCCGTCGCCATCGAACGCGCCGCGCAGGCCGTGCTGGATGCGCGCGCCACCTTTCCCGAATCCACGCTGGCCGACCTGTACGATCCGCTGAGCATGCCGCCGGTACTGGTGAAGGCGCATCAGGCACTGGATCGGGCGGTGGATGCGGCTTATCTCGCGGCCGAGAAACGGGCCGGCCGCAAACCGCCCCGGCTGGGCAGCGACGCCGAGCGCGTGGCGTTTCTGTTTGAGCGCTACCAGCAGCTCACCTCGCTGCTGCCCGGCAAGCCTGCCAAGCCCGCGCGCAGGCGCCGCAGCACGGCCGGCAACGCGTAGCGCGCCATCACGGCGCTATGATCACGCGCAGACGACGGCCGGGGGCGGCCGGTTTTCCACGCATCGGGGGCTCGTCATGCGCTGGCTGCTGCTTGTTCTCACGGTGCTGGCCATCGTGCTGTGTTTCACCCGCCACGGTGCCGGCGCCATGGGCTGGTGGCTGTTCGTCAGCTGCGCCGGCACGCTGGCCACCGCGCTGGCGTTTGCGCAGGCGCGGATCGCCGACAACGCGCGCAGCGAGAGCCTGTCCGACTACGACCTGCGCCGGCTGCGCGAGGGCAAGCCGCCGCTCGATCACGACCGCTCCACATCCGAACGCTGACTCTTGGGCAGACGCGGTGGCGGGGCATCACGCCCGTGCCCATCGCCCCACCTGACCTGGAGTTCGTGATGACTGCTACCGGCTTGATCATCTTTCTGCTCATCGGCGCCATCGCCGGCTGGCTTGCCGGCCTGATCGTGCGCGGTTTCGGCTTCGGCCTGCTCGGCAACATCGTGGTCGGCATCGTGGGCGCGTTCCTCGCCGGCTGGCTGCTGCCGATACTCGGCGTCGGCTTCAGTCTCGGCAACCCGATCGTCACCAGCATCGTGTACGCGATGATCGGCGCGATCGTGCTGCTGGTGCTGATCGGCCTGATCCGGCGCGCCTGATCCGCCCGCATACCGGTATAGACCCGGCCCGCAAACGATATCGACACCGCTCCGTCGACTTCGCTTCGCTACGCTCTGGACGAACGGTGGAGGTAACGTCGCGCCTCGGCGGAACTCAGTCCGCCGGGACCTGCGCACCGCCCCAGCGCTCGCGCAGCGCGCCCACGATGCCGCGCCGGAACAGCAGCACGCACAGCACAAAAATCGCGCCGTTGACCATGCTCGCCGAGTCGTTCAGGGTGGCAAACCAGTGGATGCCGGTGAGCTGCTCGAGAAAGCGGCTGATGGTGCCCATTTTCTCCTCCAGCACGGTGATGATCACCGCACCGAGGATAGGCCCGAGGTCAGTACCCAGGCCGCCCACCAGAGTCATCAGAATGACCAGGCCCGACGTGCTCCAATGCACATCGGTGAGCGTCTCGAAACCCATGACCACCGACTTCAGCGCTCCGGCCAGGCCGGCAAAACCAGCCGACAGCAGAAACACCCCGAGCTTGTAGCGGTTGGCGCGGTAGCCCAGCGAGATCGTGCGCGGCTCGTTCTCGCTCACCGCCTGCAAGACCTGGCCGAAGGGCGAACGCACGATGCGGCGCATGAACCACCAGCTCGCCACGAACACCACCAGCACGACGTAGTACATGACGCGATCGGACTGCAACGGCAGGCCGAACAGCGTGCCGCGCGGAATGCCCTGCAAACCGTCCTCGCCGCCGGTGAAATCGGCCTGCAGGCAGTAGAAATAGACGATCTGCGCCAATGCCAGGGTCACCATGGAAAAATAGATGCCGTAGCGGCGCACTGCCAGCACGCCCATGACCAGACCGATGGCCAGCGCGACCAGCACACCAAGCAGGATGCCAGCCGGTGTCGACCAACCCCAACTGGTGAGCGCCAGGCCGGTGATGTAGCCCGCCCCGCCGAACAATGCCGCGTGGCCGAAGGAAATCAGTCCGGTGTAACCGGCCAGCAGGTTGAAGGCACAGGCGAACAGCGCAAAGCACATCATGCGCATGCCCAGCACCGGGTACAGCCCCAGCCACGGCGCAGCGATGGCGAGCAGCAACAGCCCCCAGACCATGTAAACGGGTATGCGCGGGCGCCTTGGCATGGTCATTTCTCCTTGCCGAACAGACCGGCCGGGCGCACGGTGAGCACCACGGCCATGAGAATGAACACCACGGTGGTGGAGATCGGGGAATAGAACACCTTGGCCAGGCCCTCGATCACGCCCAGCGCCAGACCCGAGACAATGGCGCCCATCACCGAGCCCATGCCGCCAATGACGACGATGGCGAACACCACGATGATCAGGTTCGAGCCCATCAGCGGCGACACCTGGATGATCGGCGCCGCCAGCACACCGGCCAAGCCGGCCAGCGCCGAGCCGAAAGCGAAGGTGAGCATCACCAGCAACGGGAAGTTGATGCCGAACGCCTGCACCAGCGAGGGGTTTTCGGTACCCGCCCGCAGATAGGCGCCGAGCTTGGTGCGCTCGATCAGCAGCCAGGTGCCGAGGCACACCAGCAGGCTGGCCAGCATGGCGAAAACGTAATACAGCGGCAGATACATGAAGCCCAGATCCAGCGTGCCACCAAGCAGATCGGGCGGGCTGTAGGGCTCACCTGCCACACCGTAGAAGGAGCGGAACACGCCCTCGATCAGCAGGGTCAGGCCGAAGGTGAGCAGCAGGCCGTAGATCGGGTCCATGCCGCGCAAGCGCCGCAGCATCAGGCGCTCGACCAGCATGCCCACCAGCCCCACCAGCAGCGGTGCAAGCAGCAGCATCCACCAGAAATTCAGGTGGAAATATTGCCCGCCCATCCAGGTGAACATGGCGCCCATCATGAAAAACGCGCCGTGGGCGAAATTGACTTCGTCCATCAGCCCGAAAATCACGGCCAAGCCCAGCGACAGCATGGCGTAGAAGGCCCCGTTCACCAGACCAAGCAGCAGCTGGCCGAGCAGGAGCGCCACCGGAACACCGAACAATTCAGTCAATGGCCACCTCGAGCATCAAGTACGTGGAGTAACCGCCTGCCGCAACCCGCGCCCTTGCGCGGGTTGCGGCACCGGCTTGTCAAACAGCCGCCACCCATGGCCGGGGCGGGAGTTGCCCCCCGACCCCGGACGGGAGGGCTTTGCACAGCATGCACTTCCCGCAAGCCGGGGGAAGTGCCTCTCGCTCACTTCTCCAGCGAACAGCCGTACGCGGCCGCCGGGCCGAAGGCCTCATTGCCGGGGATGGTCTGCACCAGCTTGTAATAATCCCAGGGCTCCTTGGATTCGGCCGGGGTCTTCACCTGCATCAGGTACATGTCGTGGATCATCAGACCGCTGGGGCGCATGCTGCCGCCATGCATGTACATGTCGTTGACCTTCATCTTGCGCATTTCGGCCATGACCTTGGTGCCGTCGGTCGTGCCCGCGGCCTTGACTGCCTTGAGGTAGCTCATCACGGCGGAATAGTCACCCGCCTGCAGGAAGGTGGGCATGGCCTTCATCTGCTTGAAGTAGCGCTCGGCCCAGGCACGCGACTGGGCGTTCTGATTCCAGTACCACGGTGTCGTGAGGTACAGCCCCTGGGCTGCGGGCAGGCCCACGCTGTGGATGTCCGTAAGGAACAGCAGCAGACCGGCCAGTTTCATGCTCTTGGTCACACCGAACTGATTGGCCTGCTTGATGGCGTTGTCGGCATCGCCTCCCGCGTTGGCAAGACCCAGTACCTGAGCCTTGGAGGCCTGCGCCTGCAACATGTAGGACGAGAAATCGGAAGCCCCCAGCGGCGCCAGCACCTGGCCAACCACCTTGCCACCGTCGGCGTTCACCACTTTCGCGGCTTCGTCTTCCAGCGACTTGCCGAAGGCATAGTCGGCGGTCAGGAAGTACCAGCTCTTGCCGCCATGCTTGATCACCGCACTGGCCGTGCCTCGCGCCAGCGCCGTGGTGTTGTAGGCGTACATCACCGTGTAGGGCGTGCACTGCTTGCCGACGATGCTCGATGCGCCCGCACCCACCACGATGAAGGGCTTCTTGTACTGCGCGGCAATCGGCGCCATGGCCAGCGCGGTGGCGCTGTTGGTGCCGCCGAGCAGCATGTCCACGCCGTCCTGCGAGAGATATTCCTTCGCCTTGGCGGCGGCGAGATCGGCCTTGTTCTGATGGTCAAAATCCATCAGTTCGATTTTCCGGCCCAGCACCGAACCACCAAAATCATGGATGGCCATCTTGATGGCAGCCTCGCCACCGGGACCGTCCACGGCCGAGTACACCCCCGACAAATCGGTGATGTAGCCGATTTTCACGGAGTCCCCGGCATGCGCCAGGGTTGCCGCTCCCAGCGTCAGGGCGAGAGCCAGAATCAACTGTTTGGGTTTCATGCAAAGTCTCCTCGGAGAATGAATGTTCATGCCAGGGTTCAAACGCCGAGCAAAGCCTTGAGCTCAGCGCGATTCTTGTCCAGCTCAGCGCGTGCTATTTCCAGCACGATCTGGCCACGTTCCATCACATAAAACCGGTCAGCCAGGTTTGCGGAAAACCTGAAATTTTGTTCTGCCAGCAACACCGAGTATCCCTTCTTCTTCAATTCGATGATCGCGCGACCCAGGGCCTGAACAATGACCGGTGCCAAACCTTCCGAGATTTCGTCGAGCAGCAATAACCGCGCGCCGGTACGGAAAATGCGAGCGACGGCCAGCATCTGCTGTTCGCCGCCGGATAAGCGGGAGCCCGGACTGTTGGCGCGCTCCTGCAGATTCGGAAACAGCGCGTGGATTTCATCCGCGCTGATCCCGGGAAAACGTGTCGGCAGTTCCGGCGGCAGCAGAAAATTTTCGCGTGTCGTCAGGCTGGCGAAAATGCCGCGCTCTTCCGGGCAATAACCCACGCCCAGCGGAGCGACGCGGTGCGGGGGCAATCCGATCACCTCCGTCCCGAACACGCGAATGCTGCCGGTACGCGCGCTGGTGAGCCCCATCACGGCGCGCAAGGTGGTGGTACGGCCCGCGCCGTTGCGTCCGAGCAGGCAGATGGTCTCGCCCGGGTTGACCCGCAGATTGACGCCGTGCAGTACGTGCGACTCGCCGTACCAGGCATGCAGATTGTCGATCTGCAGCGCCGCCGGGCTGGCCTCGTCCGCCGGCCGCAGCGATGCGGGCGCTGTCGGCGCCGGACCGTGCGCCTGCGCCTGCGCCTGCGCCTGGCTCATGCGTGCATCTCCTCAGTGGATTCACCCATGTAGGCCGCAATCACTTCAGGATTTCCCGCGACTTCGGCATAACTGCCTTCCGCCAGAACCTGACCACGCTGCATGACGGTGACGCGATCGCAGATTCTGGAAATCACCGACATGTTGTGCTCGACCATCAGCACGGTGCGGCCCTGGGCAACGCGGCGGATCAACTCGGTGACTTGCTCGACATCCTCGTGACCCAGCCCCTGCGTCGGTTCGTCCAGCAGCAGCAGCTGCGGATTCATCGCCAATGTCGTGGCCAGTTCGAGCGCCCGCTTGTGTCCATAGGGCAGATTGGCGGCCAGCTGATCCGGCTGCGCGACCAGCCCCACCAGATCGAGAAAGCGCATGGCTTCGTCGTCCAACCGCTTCAGCACACGTGTGGGCCTCCAGAACTGATGGGCAAGACCGGCACTGCGTTGCAGGCCGACCCGCACATTTTCCAGCAAGGTCATGTGGGGAAAGGTGGCACTGATTTGAAACGAACGCACCATGCCCAACCGGGCGACATCTGCCGGTTGCATGCGGGTGATGTTCTGGTCGTGAAAATAAATATCCCCCGAACTGGGGTCGAGGAACTTGCTGAGAAGATTGAAACAGGTCGTTTTCCCTGCGCCATTGGGTCCGACCAAGGCATGAATGGAACCCTGCGCGACTTCTATATCGACATTCTGCACCGCGGCAAAGCCTGCAAAATGCTTGCTGAGCCCGCGCGTGCGTAAAATGGTTGTGTTTGACATGGCGTCGGATGAATCGTCAGGTATTGAAGTGCTGCTGCAATGCACGCACTGGCTTTCAAGCCCATGCGCTACGGGTGGCATTTTCTGGTTGATTGGCAACCCCGGCGGGATTGCTGCAAAACACCGGACACCACGTTCGTCGGCTGCAACTGCGTCGACGACCAGCCCCTGTCCATCAGGCCACGAAACTCGGAAAAATCGCCGCTTCAGCGCGCCCCAGGATGAGGCGCCGCCGGCACCATGTGCCGGCGGCCAGCCTTCTGCTAGAAATGATAAATCCCGCTGAGGCTCAGTTGATTGCCCGTCGTCGTCTGGCGATCAACGCCATTGGTCGTGGACTTGAGCTTGTCATTAAGAAACTGCAGACCAAACCCAAAAGGACCGGCAATGTAATTGAGACTGACCGCTATCTGGTGATTGTCGAGACGACCGGCAGAGCCCTGGCCCAGCCAGGCGATCACGTCGTTTTTGTTGGGCTTGCTGAACCCATAAAATGCGTCCACGCTCCAGTGTGGCGTGAACGAATAACCGGCCTGGAAAAATCCACCGGTATCCTGGATATCACCGAACTGGGTCAAGGCGCCGAACAACTGGCCAATTCCCTTGCCGGTATACCAGCTGCCCTTGAACATCCAGGCACCTGGATGCCAATTGGCACCGACGACAAACGCCTCGCTGTTGAAGCTCGGCTTGATGGGCGTCGGAGTCGTACCGGCTACCCCGCGAAGATCGATTTTGCTGTAGTGCACCACGGCATAGGCCAGCCAACTCTTGTCCTCGACATGCAGCCGCGCCTCGAGCTGCGGGCTGAAACCGACGTTTCCGGCGGTCTGATAGTTGATATTTTGACCAGGGCCGGTATTCCAGTTACCCGTAAAGGTGCCCAGGTCGAGCCGCCATTTCGGGCCCGTTGCGCCGCGGTTGAGATCCTGCATGTAGACCGCACCTGGGAAGCGCCAACCGATTAGACCGCCTGCGCTGTAACCCAGCGGGAATGCCAGGTTGGTCAGGGACGCCGGGATATTGTCCAGACCTATCGTCAGGTTGAACTGCTGGCCGATAACCACCTTGCTGCCACTTTTGGGGTTCTCCAAGATCATGTACGCCTGGCGCAGGCGGGGTATCTCCATTTGCCCGCTGAAGGGACCGGTGCCGTTGAAACCACCGAAGAAGTCCATCTCTATATGTCCGCCGCCCTGCCAGTTACCGGCGAACTTCGAGCCGGTGAAGTCGAACCAGAGACGGGTGTTGCGCACGTCAATGCCACTGAGCGCGCCGGTGGATCCGGGCTCCGGGAATTCGGCATTCGTGCCGTTGCCGAAGATGAAGCTCTTGTTCTGGCTGAAGGCGGTTGCGCTGACCCAGCCATGCAAGGCGACCGACACGCCCGGGCCACTGCTGAAAGTGGGCGCCATCTGGTCTTTGAAACTCGATGCCTTCGGTGCGGGCTGCGGCGCACTGGCCTGTGCCTGGATCTGCGCCTGCTGCTGCACCTGCGCGCCTTCCAGCCGTTTGAGGCTGTCACGCAGCATCTGCAGGTCCTGCTGCTGCTGATCAAGCTGTTGTTGCTGCTTGTCGATCAGCGTGTGCAGCGCCTTGACCTCATCCTTCTTGTGCGCAGTGGCCGCAAAGGTCGGGCTGGCCACGGCCAGACCCAAGGTGGCGGCCAGGGCGCAGAACAACGGGTGTCGTTTCATGGCAGTTTTCCCCTCTGGTGGATGGAACATGGATCGCCAGGCAGTTGCCACAGCCGCAGGTCCCCAGGGGCCGTCGTGCAGCGGTGTGGCGTTGTTGCGTTGTTGCGAATGCATGAATATTTGGTGAAACGGATTGTTGCATGGTTGATCCGCACAGCGACCTCATACCTTAGTGGGGGGGTGTGCGCGCTAACCCGGTTTTTGACTTACATTGATTCGCATCGGATCTGACCGGATCCGTGGCATTGCGCCTGGGGGGACATTCCGGGCGCCAACCTTTGGGGAGACATCAACGTGGATTCCAACCTCACCCCGCGCAAGCTCGGGTTGCTGCAGGTCATTCTGCTGGCAATCCCCTGCATTGCCGTGCTCGTCGTGCCCTGGTTCAACCGACTCGAACCGAGCCTGTTCGGCATTCCGTTCTTCTACTGGTGGCAGCTCGTCTGGGTGCCGCTGTCGGGTGTTTTCATCGCCATCGTCTACAAGATGGTCGTGCCTTCGGGAAGCGGAGACTGATGCCATGAATGTCGTTGCCACGCTTGTTTTCGTCACGCTGTTCGTGTTCATCACGGTGCTCGGCTTTGTCTCCGCGCACTGGAAGAAAGGCGACATGACCCATCTGCACGAGTGGGGCCTGGGCGGACGCCGCTTCGGCGGCTGGATCACCTGGTTCCTGATCGGCGGAGATCTCTACACGGCCTATACCTTCATCGCCGTACCGGCACTGGTCTTCGGCGCCGGGGCACTCGGCTTTTTCGCGGTGCCGTACACGGTGGTGATCTATCCGCTGGTGTTCGCGATCCTGCCGCGGCTGTGGGTGGTCGCACGCAAGCACAACTATGTCACCGCCTCCGACTTCGTCGCCGGGCGCTACAACAGCCCGGGGCTGGCACTGGCGATTGCCGTCACCGGCATCGTCGCCACCATGCCTTACATCGCGCTGCAACTGGTCGGCATCCAGGTGGTCATCGGCGGCCTGGGCTTCCCCACCGGCCACGGCCTGATCGGCGATCTGCCGCTGATCATCGCCTTCGTCATCCTGGCGGCCTTCACCTATACCAGCGGCCTGCGCGCGCCGGCGTCGATTGCCGTGGTGAAGGACTTGCTGGTGTACATCACCATCATTGCGATGATCGTCATCATCCCGATCAAGATGGGTGGTTTCGGCCATATCTTCGCCGCGATTCCGAAGGACCACCTGTTGCTGCCGCCGATCAAGGATGGCAACACCGGGATGATTTCCTTCTACACCACGCTGGCCTTCGGCTCGGCGCTGGCGCTGATGCTCTACCCGCACGCCACCACCGCGGTGCTGGCGGCCAAGGGGCCCAATACCCTGCGGCGCAACTGGGTGTTCCTGCCGGCGTATTCCTTCGTGCTGGGCCTGATTGCCATGCTCGGCTATGTGGCCTACGCCGCGGGTATCGACAAGCTGCCTGAACTGGCTCCGTACTTCGCCCAGTACAAGGCGCAGTTTGCGATGCCCGGTCTGTTGCTGCATTTTTTCCCGAGCTGGTTCGTCGGCGTGGGTTTCGCGGCGGTAGCGATCGGCGCGCTGGTACCGGCGGCGATCATGTCGATCGCCGCGGCCAACCTGTTCACCCGCAACATCTACAAGGCCTACATCAACCCGACGTGTTCGGTGGCGCAGGAAACCAGCATGGCCAAGCTGTTCTCGCTGGTCGTCAAGTTCGGCGCCTTGCTGTTCATCCTGTTCCTGCCGATGACCTACGCGATCCAGTTGCAGCTGCTGGGCGGCATTCTCATCCTGCAGACCTTCCCCGCCATTGTCTCCGGCATCTACACCCGCTGGTTCGACTCCAAGGCGCTGCTGCTGGGGTGGGCGATTGGCTTGGGCTGGGGTGTCTGGGCCGCGTCGCTGACCGGCTTCCAGAAATCCGCTTACGCTCTGCACCTCGGCGGCATGGTGATCCCGGCCTACATCGGTTTGTATGCGTTGGTGCTCAATTTCGTGGTGGCGATCATCGCCAATCTGGTTATCCGCCAGCTGGGCATGGGTAACAACACGGACGCCACGGCGGCAGCCGACTACGCCGGCTGAGTCGCCAGGAGCTGATCACGCGCCAACTCGAGTTGGCGCGTGATCAGCGGATTTTCCCGCTCTTGATCGACGGCAACCGGAACGGTGGCAATCACCGACGATGCCGCCCCACAGCGGCATGGCTACATGCAACGAGGAGACTCTGAATGAAACGAGCAATAGGCTGTTTGGCAACCCTGCTGGCAATGAGCGGCGTCGCGCATGCACAGAACACGGTCACCCTGGGTGCGTCGGTGCAGGAAACCGGCGCGCTGGCCAATACGGGGCGCTATTACCGCGACGGCTACAATTTCGCCATCGCGAAAATCAACGAGAGCGGCGGCGTCAAAGTCGGTGGCAAGACCTACAAGCTGGCTCTGAAAATTCTCGACAATCAATCCGACAGCAACCTGAGCGTGCGCCAATACGTGCAATTGCTGACCCAGGACAAGGTCAATTTCCTGCTGGGGCCGTTTGCCAGCGATTTTGCCCTGGCGGATTCCTCGGTGGCCGAAAAATACCAGGTGCCGATGATCCAGGGCGGCGGCGCCTCCGATCAGATCTTCAGCCGCGGCTACAAATATATTTTTGGCACGCTGCCGGTGGCGAGCAAGTATTTCGGCAGCACCATCGCCATGATGGGCAAGCTCAATCCCGCGCCCAAGTCGGTCGCGCTGCTCTATGCCGATGATGCTTTCGACGTATCGGTGGCCGCCGGCACGCGTGAGCTGATCCGCAAAGCAGGCCTCAAGCTTACCGAAGACAAGCGCTACAGCAGCAACACAAGCGATTTCAGCACGCTGATTTCCGAAGTCAAATCCAGCAACCCGGATGCGATCCTCGTCTCCGGTCATGAAACCGAAGTGCTGAACTTCATCCGCCAGGCCAAGAGCCTGAACCTGAGCCCGAAGATCTATTCGTTCACCGTCGGCGTGCCGACCGCGGATTTCCGCAAGGCACTCGGTGCCGATGCCAACTATGCCTTCGGCATGACGCCATGGCTGCCTTCGCCGACCAACAAGGACCAGTACTTTGGCGATGCGCCGGCCTTTGTCAAAGCCTATACGCAGAAGTTCGGCTATGAACCCGACTATCACGCCGCCTCTGCCGTGGCTGATGTCGAAGCGTTTGCCAAGGCCATGCAAGCTGCCGGCACGCTTGACCCGAAGAAGGTGCGTGATGCGATTTCGCACGTCAATTTCGGCAGCATTTACGGCACGATCGCGTTCGATTCCGCCGGGCAGATCAGTCTGCCGCAAACCGTGATCCAGGTGCAGAACGGCCAGGTGACGCCGATTTATGCGCAAGGCATCATGATCTCCAAGCCGCAATACCCCATGCCGTTGTGGGGCAAGCGCTAAGCAACGCCTGAACCGGCTTTTGTTCGTCATTCCGGCGCAAGCCGGAATGACGCCGGTGCGGAGATTCCCCGGCGGCTCACGCCGAAGCCTTCGACCGACAGGCGCTCAAGATGAGCCGCGCGTTGTCGACGCGCGGCCATCGACCCGGGCCGGCACGTCTCTCCCCCCCCATGCGTAGCCACCATCATGCAATTGCTCGCACAAATTCTTGCCAACGGCGTCCTGCTCGGCGGCCTGTACGCGCTGATGGCTCTCGGCTTGGCCTTGATCTGGGGGGTGCTGAATATCGTCAACCTGGCCCACGGCGCATTCATCATGCTCGGCGCCTACGTCGGCTACTACCTTTTCAGCCTGTTTCACATCGACCCCTTCGTGGCGTTGCCGGTTTCCATGGGTGCGCTGTTCTGTTTGGGCTACCTGATCCAGCGCCATTTGCTGAACCTGATCGCCCGCGCGCCGATGTTCAACACGCTGCTGATCACGTTCGGCCTGGATGTCGTGCTGACGTACCTGGCGCAGATGTTCTTCAGCGCGGATTTCCGCACCATCAACCCGGGCTATGCCGGCGCCAATTTCACGCTGTTCGGCATCACCTTGCCGCTCGTGCGCGTGCTCGCCTTCCTCGTGGCGATCGTGCTCACGGTCGCGCTCTGGCTGTTCCTTTCGCGTTTCCGCGTTGGCCGCGCCATCCGCGCCACGGCGCAGAATCTGGGGGCCGCACGCCTTTACGGCGTCGAGCCGCGGCGGCTATACGCGCTGACGTTCGGGCTCGGCGCCGCGCTGGCTGGCGGAGCCGGCGATCTTTACGGGGTGGTCTCGCAGATCAATCCCTACATCGGCGCCGCGTTGACTGCGAAATCGTTTGCCATCGCCATCATCGGCGGACTGGAAAATCCGCTGGGTGTCGTGGTCGGCGGAATTTTTCTCGGCATTGTCGAGTCGCTGACAGCGCTGTATGTCGGCCCCACGTATGTCGACGTCGCCAGCTTCGGCATCTTGGTGCTGGTGCTGATTCTTCGTCCGAACGGACTCCTGGGAGCGGCCGCATGACGCCGAAGCTGAAAGTGGCGCTGGCCGTCGCCGTGACCTGCGCGCTCGCCAGCTTGCCGTGGCTGGCGTCGGCGACGATCCTCCAGTTCAGCATTTCGACCTTGCTGCTCGCCACGCTGGCGCAGGGCTGGAACATCATCGGCGGCTATACCGGCTATGCCTCTTTCGGCAACTCCGTGTTTTTCGGGCTCGGCAGCTACGGCACCGCCATTGCCATGGTGCAATGGCATCTTCCGTTTGGGGTGGGCCTGGTCTTCGGTGCCGTGCTTGCCGTCGTGTTTGCGCTGGTGCTGGGGATTCCCGTGTTGCGCCTGCGTGGACACTACTTCGCGATTGCCACGTTGGCGCTGTCACAGGTGATGACGGCGATTGTCTCCAACCTCGAGATTGCCGGGCGCAATACCGGCCTCGTGCTGCCGCTGCTGAACGGCGATCCGCTGTTTTACGAACTTTCGCTCGCGCTGCTCGTGCTTGCCACGCTCACGGTTTTCTGGATCGCGCACAGCCGCTTCGGTTTTGGGTTGATCGCCATCCGCGAAAACGAGGACGCCGCCGCCTCGATGGGCATCAACACCACGCTGTACAAAGTGCTGGCTTTTGCGATATCAGGCATCTTCAGCGCACTTGCCGGCGGCATTCACGCCTACTGGATCACCTTCATCGACCCGGTCAGCGCGTTTGATCTGAGCCTCAACGTCAAGATGATCATCATGACGGTGTTCGGTGGCCCCGCCTCGATCCTCGGGCCCGTCGTCGGTGCTTTCGTGCTGTCGGGTATTTCGGAAATCCTGTCGAGCGCCATTTCAAGCGTCGCGAGCCTTTTCTTCGGCGCCGTGATCATCGTCGCCGTGGTCTTCATGCCACGCGGATTGGCCGATGTGCTGCGGCGCTTTCGCAAGACCGGCTGGCGCTATTTCAGCGAAAACGTGAAGAAGTACCGGCTATGAGCACGCCTCTGCTTGAAATCCGCGGGCTGAGCAAACGCTTTGGCGGGCTTGTTGCGGTCGACGATGTCAATTTCTGCATCGCGCCTGGCGAGACGCTGGGCCTGATCGGACCCAACGGGGCCGGCAAGACCACCCTCATCAACCTGATCAGCGGCAGCGTCACGCCGACCACCGGCGAGATTCTTTTCGAAGGCCGCTCGATCACCAGCGCATCGGCTTTCCGACGGGCCCGTCAGGGTATTGGCCGCACGTTCCAGATTATGAAGCCTTTTCCCGGATTGTCGGTGCTGGATAACGTCGCCGTTGGCGCACTGTTTGGTACTTCGACGACCGCCAAGGCCCTGCGCGTGGCCCGCGAAGAGGCGCGCGAATGGCTGGAGCTGATGGATCTGTCCCGCCACGCCGACCAGCGCGCCGACGAGCTGGGCGGGCCTGACCGCAAGCGGCTGGAACTGGCCAAGGCAATCGCGATGAAACCCAAACTGCTGCTGCTCGACGAGGTGATGGCGGGGTTGAATCATGTCGAGATCGACGATGTGATCGAAGCCATCCGGAAAGTGCGCAGCACCGGTATTTCAGTGCTCGTGATCGAGCACGTGATCAAGGCGGTCCAGAGTCTGGCCGACCGCCTGCTGGTGCTGCATCACGGCAAGCAGATCATCGAAGGAGCGCCGGACGCAGTGCTGGCCGATCCCCGCGTCATCGAAGCCTACCTGGGACGGCGACGCGCATGAGCGAAAGCCTGCTGAGTGTTCAGGGCCTGTCGGCCGGCTATGGCGAAATGTCGGTGCTCCGGGAAGTCACCATCGACGTCAGCCGCGGTGAAATTGTCGCGCTCGTCGGCAGCAACGGTGCGGGCAAGACGACCTTGCTGCGGGCGTTGTCGCGGATGATCGCGAGTACCGGAAGGATCGAGTTCGACGGCCACGACCTGCATGATCTCAGCCCCGACCAGGCGTTCGGGCTCGGGCTCGTGCAGGTGCCCGAGGGCCGTCAGCTGTTCGACAAGATGACCGTGCTGGAAAACCTGATGATGGGGGCTTACCGGCGCCGCGGAAAGACCGACATCCGGGCCACGCTGGAATACGTCTACGAGCTTTTTCCACGCCTGCACGAACGCCGCGCGCAGCGTGCCGGCAGCATGTCCGGCGGCGAGCAGCAGATGTGCGCGATGGGCCGGGCACTGATGGCCAAGCCCAAACTGCTTATGGTGGACGAAATGAGCCTGGGCCTCGCCCCCGTGATTGTCGACCAGTTGCTCGACGTATTGTCAGCGATCCGCAAGCAAGGCATGACGGTGCTGCTGATCGAGCAGGACGTGTTCGCCGCACTGCAGGTGGCCGACCGTGGCTATGTCATGGAAACCGGGGCCGTGACGCGGGCCGGCACTGCCCAGGCGCTGATCGAGGATCCGGAGGTCAAGCGCGCGTACCTCGGGCTCTGACGACCGGCGATCGCCACGAAGCCACCACGATCCCGCCCACGATCAACAGAAACGACAACGCGTGGTACATGTGCGGGCGCTCTCCGAGAAAAGCCGCCGACAACAGTGCCGCAAACAGCGGCGTGAGGTTGGAGAAAAAACCGGCGATGGCGGGGCCGGCACGCTGCACGCCCACCCCCCAGCAGCGGTAGGCGATCACGGCGGGGCCGACGGCGATATACAACAAGGCCACGGCGAGCGGCCAACCCCAGGTGATATGCGCGTCGGTCAGTGTCCATTCGCCGGCCGCGAAAAGGCCCGACCAACCCAGGCCGAATACAATTTGCGCCATCAGGAAGGCCGCCCAATCCTGGCGGATGCTGGCCGGCGTCGCCCCGGGTTGCGCCAACAACCAGCTGTAAAACGCCCACGCCAGGGTGGCCAGCAGCATGTAGAGGTCGCCAGGCGCCAGCCGGACGTCCTCCAGCAGGATCCACTGGCCACGTGACAGCACCACGAGCACGCCGGCAATCGACAGCAGCGCGCCGGTGATTTGCTGCCGCGAGACACGCTGACCGAAGCACAGCCCGCCGACCGCGAGCATCCAGATCGGCACACTCGCCGCGACCAGCGTCACGTTGAGCGGCGTGGAAGTTTCAAGCGCCAGATATTGCAACGCGTTGTAGCAACCCACGCCAAGCAGACCCAGCAACGCGAAGCGCTTCCAGTTCGGCCACAGGCCGCTGTCCCGCCGCAGGACGCGGTGGGCGAGCGGCCATAGGATCGCAAACGCCAGCGCCCAGCGCAGAAAGTTGAGCGTCATCGGCGGCACCAGCCCGACAACGAGGCGCCCCACCACCGCATTGCCTGCCCAGAGCAACGGAGAAATCACCAGCAGCAGGACGGTGCCGGGTGTCAGGCGTCGATTCATCCGCGCGACTTTACCAAGTCCGGCTGGAGCCTGCCCCGGCGTCGACCTTTCCGGGCTTGCCTTTGAATGGCGCCTCCGGCCCGGATGGATCGGCGCGGGGCGTTCGAGCACGCTGCCAAGGTAACGGAAGCCTCGGTGCTCTGACTGGACCGCACCCGGTGCCTGCCGCGGCAACCGTCTTCGACACGGCATCGACCTGAACACCTGTCAGGTCGATGCCATGTCGCGGGTGGAACCGCACGACGTATCCAACCTCGTCGCACGCGTTCGGCGTCGATGCGTGCAAGCGCTGATTGACCGCCAGGCTAGCCGACCGGCAACACCGTGCGCTGATGCGAGTCGTTGATGACTTCCGCCGCCGACAGGTAGAACGCCAGTGCCGCCGTGAGCAGCCCACCGTAGCCGCCGGCGACATGCAGTGCACTCATGCCGGTCCATTCACCGGCCGCCAGCAGGAAGAAGGTGATCCACAACGCCAGGAAGATCAGCTGCAACGCGCGCGGCTTTTTGAGCGTGGCGACCCACATGTAGAAAGTGAATACGCCCCACATGAACAGATACCAGCCCACAAAGCTGGCCGGCACCTTGTCATGCCCGAACTCCAGGAACAGCGCAAACGACCACCAGAACGCGCCATAGCTGATGAAGGCCGTGGTGCCGAAAGTATTCCCGCTGGGCATTTCCATCACACCGGCGATCATTTGCGCGGTACCGCCAAAGGCCAGCGCAACGGCAAGCACCATGGGCATCGCGCCACCGTCGAACCAGCCGACGTTGATGATGCTCAACAACCAGGTTGTCAGGGCGAAGCCAGCCAGGCCCAACGGGGCCGGGTTGGCGAATTTCTTCGGTGCGCTTTCACTGCTCATTGGTTCAATCTCCCCTTGTGGTTCAGATGAATTGCTTCGTCACGCATTGCAGTCGCCGTTGCCCCTACTCCCGCACGATTCACGCTGAGCATGATCATGCTGCAGCGCGAGCCGCCATTCGCCATTGGTCTAACCTCGACCAAAGTCTTGCCGCCAGACGCCGCGTGACACGCGGCCCGCGGCTAAACTCGACGCATGCCGGGAGCATCCGGCATTCCCGTCAGCGATCCGCTGTGACCCTTTGTCAGGAGGCTCCTCATGTCCAAGCTTTATCCGGTCAAGCCCGAGTTCGCCGCCACCGCGCGGGTGCGCGAGGACGATTACGCGCGCCTGTACGCCGAATCGATCGCCGATCCTGACGGTTTCTGGGCGCGCGTCGCTCAGCGGGTGGACTGGACCAAGCCGCCCACCCGGATCAAGGACGTCTCGTTTGATCCGAACAATCTGCACATCCGCTGGTACGAGGACGGCACGCTCAACGTGGCGGCCAACTGCCTCGACCGCCACTTGGCCGAACGCGGCGACAAGGTCGCGATCATCTTTGAAGGCGACGATCCCGCTGATTCGCGCTCGATCACCTACCGCGAACTGCACGCCGAGGTGTGCAAGTTCGCCAACACGCTCAAGCATCTGGGCGTGGTCAAGGGCGACCGCGTGGCGATCTATCTGCCGATGATTCCGGAGGCGGCGGTGGCGATGCTGGCCTGTGCGCGCATCGGCGCCGTGCATTCGGTGGTGTTCGGCGGCTTCTCGCCCGATTCGCTGGCCGGGCGCATCGCCGATTCGGCCTGCAAGGTGGTGGTCACCTCCGACGAGGGCGTGCGCGGCGGCAAGCGGATCGCACTGAAGGCGAACGTCGACGCGGCGCTGGAACGTCCCGGTACACACAGCGTGGAGACGGTGGTCGTGGTCAGCCGCACCGGCGCGGCGGTGCCGATGCAGTCGCCGCGCGACCGCTACTGGCATCACCTGATGGACGGCCAGACGGCCGACTGTCCGGCCGAACCGATGGAGGCCGAACACCCGCTGTTCATCCTCTACACCTCCGGCTCCACCGGCAAGCCGAAGGGCGTGCTGCACACCTCGGGCGGTTATCTGGTCTACACCAGCTACACCCACGAGACGATCTTCGACCTGCGCGAGGATGACATCTTCTGGTGCACCGCCGATGTTGGCTGGATCACCGGCCACAGCTACGTGGTGTATGGTCCGCTGGCCAACGGCGCCACCGTGCTGATGTTCGACGGTGTGCCGAACTACCCCGATTTCAGCCGCTTCTGGCGGGTGATCGACAAGCACCAGGTCACCCTGTTCTACACCGCACCGACGGCGATCCGCGCACTCATGCGCGAAGGCGAGGCACCGGTGAAAGCCTGCTCGCGCGCCAGCCTGCGCCTGCTCGGCACGGTCGGCGAACCGATCAATCCGGAGGCGTGGGAGTGGTACTACCGGGTGGTTGGCGACGAGCGCTGCCCGATCGTGGACACCTGGTGGCAGACCGAGACCGGCGGCATCCTGATCACCCCGTTGCCGGGCGCCATTGCCACCAAACCCGGCTCGGCGACGCTGCCGTTTTTCGGCATCAAGCCGATCATCGTCGATACCAACGGCGAGGCGCAGGCGGGGGCCTGCGAGGGCAACCTGCTGATCGGCGATTCATGGCCGGGCCAGATGCGCACGGTCTACGGCGATCATCAGCGCTTCATCGACACCTACTTCAGTGCCTACCCCGGCAACTACTTCACCGGTGACGGCGCGCGACGCGACGAAGACGGCTATTACTGGATCACCGGCCGCGTCGACGACGTGATCAACGTCGCCGGTCACCGGCTGGGCACCGCCGAGGTGGAAAGCGCGCTGGTGGCGCATCCCAAGGTCGCCGAGGCGGCGGTGGTGGGCTGCCCGCACGACATCAAGGGCCAGGGCATCTACGCCTACGTCACCCTGATTTCCGGCGAAGTCGGCACCGACGCACTGCGCAAGGAGCTGATCGCCTGGGTGCGCAAGGAAATCGGCCCGATCGCCACGCCCGATTACCTGCAGTGGGCGCCGGGCCTGCCGAAGACCCGCTCGGGCAAGATCATGCGGCGCATCCTGCGCAAGATCGGCGAGAACCTGCCCGACCAGCTGGGCGACATCTCGACGCTCGCCGATCCGGGCGTGGTGAAGAACCTGGTGGACGAGAGGCTGATCAAATGAAGCGCCGGGGAGCGGGGAACGGGGAACGGGGAACACAGGCGGCCCGCTCCATCGCTGGCGGCGCGCCATGGACGGCTTTTGTTCCCCGTTCCCCGCTCCCCGTTCCCCGCTCCTGAAAGCCATGCCCGACATCCTGATTGCCGACGATCACCCGCTGTTCCGCGAAGCCCTGCAGCGCGCGGTGCTGGCCGCGTTACCGCTGGCCAGCGTGCACAGCGCCGACAGCGTGCATGGCCTGCTCGGCCTGATCGAACAGTTTCCCGAGGCCGATCTGCTGCTGCTGGACCTGCACATGCCCGGTGCCCGCGGCTACTCCGCGCTGGCACACATCCGCGGGCAATATCCGGGGCTACCGACCATCGTGGTGTCCGGCCATGAGGAATCGCCGGTGGCACGCCGTGCGCTGGCCCATGGCGCCTCCGCCTACATTCCCAAATCGACACCGGGCGAGGGCATCGTCGAAGCGATTCGCGCCGTGCTGGAAGGCGATATCTGGTTGCCGCCCTCGCTGCTCGGCGGCAGCACCGAACTGAAGCCCGACGAGGCGGCCGCCGCCGCGCGGATCGCCACCCTGACGCCGCAGCAGTTCCGCGTCATGACGATGATTGCCGAGGGCCTGCTGAACAAGCAGATCGCCTACGAGCTGGGCGTTTCCGAAGCTACGGTGAAAGCGCACATGACCGCGATCATGCGCAAGCTGAGCGTCAACAATCGTACTCAGGTGGCTCTTGCCGCCAGCCATCTGGCCGTCGAGCAGGTGGCCCTGCCGGTGATGCCTGCCGACGAAGAGTGAACCCGCGCGCCGCGTGGCGCGCTAATGGTGCAGCAAGGCGGACAGCAACGAGCGCAGCGCGGCGGGGCGTACCGGTTTGTGCAGTAGCGGGTAGCCACGTGCACGTGCACGCTGCTTCAGTTCGCTGCTGCCGTCAGCGGTAATCATCGCGGCCGGCGGCAGTTTCGGGTATTCAGTCTGAAGCAGTTGCAACACCTGCAGGCCGTCCAGGTCATCGGCAAGATGGTAATCGACCAGCATCAAGTCGATGGATCCGCGCGTCAGCTCGATCCGCGCCTGCTCCAGATCCAAGGCGACGCGGCAGTCCACGCCCCAGCGCGTGAGCAAGGCGCGCATGCCGTCGAGGATCGACGCATCATTGTCGAGGCACAGCACGGTCAGCGGCAGCTGTTCATCCGCTCCCCTGCGCTTGACCTGCTGGTGGCGCACCGGTACCTGCACGTTGCGCGGCACGGTCACCGCGAAGCAGCTGCCGCGACCGACCTGCGAATGCAGATCGAGCCGGTGATCAAGAATGCCAGCCAGGCGATCGCAGATGGACAGGCCCAACCCGAGGCCTTTTTCGCCCCACGGCGAGGGCTGGTTGAGCCGCTGGAACTCATCGAAGATCCGCGCACGCTGTTCGGCGGCGATGCCGGGGCCGGAATCCCATACCTCGATGCGCACCGCGCCATGCGCCCGGCGCGCCCCCAGCAGCACGCTGCCCCGGCGCGTGTAGCGCAAGGCGTTGGAAAGGAAATTCTGCACGATCCGGCGCAGCAGCTGCGGGTCGCTGCGTACCGCCAGCGTGGTCGGCATCACGTGCAGGCGCAGGCCGCGCTGTTCGGCCACCACGGCAAACTGGGCCTTCAGCGATTCAAACAGATCGGTCAGCGCAAAGCCGCCCACTTCCGGCCGGTAGCTGCCCACATCCAGTCGTGAGCTGTCGAGCAATGCATCCAGCAGATCCTCCGCGGCACTGAACGACGCATCGATCCGCTCGGCCAACTGACTGGCTTCCGCATCCAGGCCTGGGTGTTGGCGCAAGGCTGAGGTGAACAGCCGCGCCGCATTCAGCGGCTGCAGCAGATCATGGCTGGCGGCAGCGAGGAAGCGCGTCTTGGAAATGTTCGCCGCCTCCGCCGCCCGCTGCGCCTGCGCCGTCGCAGCCAGCGCATCCGAGAGCTCGGCGGTACGCTGCTCCACCCGGAGTTCCAGCGTCTCATTCACCTCGATCAGCGCCTGCTCGGCATGCTTGTAGGCGGTGACGTCGGTATACGTTGTCACGTAGCCGCCGTCCGGCAGCGCACGGCCGCGCATCTCGATGACCGTGCCATCCGGCCGGATCCGCTGAAACAGATGTGACGAACCGGCGCGCATGTAGTCGATGCGCTTGGCCACGTGGCCATCCACTTCGCCTGGTCCGCATTCGCCCAGCTCGGCATTCCAGCGGATCAGATCCTCCACCGGAACTCCGACGTACACCATGCCGTCGGGGTAATCGAACAATTCCAGATAGCGCCGGTTCCATGCCACCAGATGCATCCGGACGTCGACCACGCTGATTCCCTGCGATACGTTCTCCAGCGTGGTGGAGAGCAACTCGCGGTTGAACCGCAATGCCTGCGAGGCTTCGTCCATCAGTGCCATCGCCTCGGCGATGTCCAGCCCGCTGCCGGAGAGCACACCGATCAGGATGCGTCTGGCATTCGCCGCACCCACGGCAGCAGCCAGCAGTTGCTCGGTATACTGGATCAGCGCGCGGTCCGCCACTTCGCTCTCCGACAACGACCGGCCGCGCCGCTGGCCGTACTCCTCGAACGCCCGCGTACTGCTCCGCTCTCCAACAATGCGTTCCGTGATGGTGCGCAGGTCGGCCACCACCACGCGACCGCGCCAATCGCCGGCGCCGCTGCGACTGGCCGGATCGGGGTCGGCAAACATCGCCGCATGCAGGCGCTCTTCCAGGCTGGGCCGGTAGCGCAAGGAAAAGAACACCAGACAGCCCACGTTGACCAGCAGCGACCAGAACGTGGTGTTCATGACCGGATGCCAGCCGTTGAGATGAAACAGGCTCTGCGGACGCAGCCAGCTCCATCCAAACGGCCCATCCTGCAGCCAGGCGCCCGTGTGAATGACCGCCGGCAGCAACATGGTGTACACCCACACGGTGAAGCCGCCCAGCAACCCGAGCGCGACACCGCGCCGGCTGGCCCCGCGCCAGTACAGCGCCACCACCAGGGCTGGCGCGAACTGCGCCACGGCCGCAAACGCGAGCAAGCCGGTTGCCGCCAGATTCTCCGCGTCGGCGGCTACCCGGTAATAGACATAGGCCATCAGCGCCAGCACCACGATCGCCACCCGACGCACGCGCAACACCAGCTGCGAGAGGTCGCTGCGCTTCTCCAGATGCAGGCTCTGGATACGCAGCAGCGCCGGCATCACCAGATCGTTGCTGATCATGGTTGCCAGCGCCACCGACGCCACCACCACCATCCCGGTCGCCGCCGACAGTCCGCCAATGAATGCCAGCAGCGCCATGCCGTGGTCGCCGTGTGCCAGTGGCAGCGTCAACACCCACAGATCGGCGTTGCTGTCACGCACCTGCGGCATGGAGGCACCCGCTGCCACGATGGGCAGCACGGCCAAGCTGACCAACGCCAGATACAGCGGCACCATCCAGCGCGCACGCTTGAGATCATCCGCGTCTTCGCATTCAACTGCCCCAATCTGGAACTGCCGCGGCAGGCAGAACATCGCGCAGAACGCCAGCACCGTCTGCGCCAGAAATCCTGAGGACAGGCCACTGCTCAACTGCTGCAACGGAACCTGCACGGTCGTTACCAGCCCCGGTCCCTGCCACCAGGCATAGCCGGCCAGCGTGACAAAGGCGAGCAGCTTGATCAGTGATTCGAGGGCAATGGCAAGCATCAGCCCGTGGTGGTGTTCGGTCGCATCGATGCTGCGCGTGCCGAACAGTATCGCGAAAACTGCCAGCAGGACCGCGCACCACAAGGCACTGTCAATGCCGCCAGCCGTCACTGCACCATGGCTTGCCCCGACCAGTACCCCGAACGACGTGGCAACGGCCTTGAACTGCAACGCGATGTACGGCACCACCGCGACTACCGCGATCACCGCAACCAGCGCCGCCAGACCATAGGACTTGCCGAAGCGGGCGCCGATGAAATCGGCAATCGAAGTGATGTTGCGTTGTCTCACTACCCGTACCAGCCGGCGCAACAGCCCGAAGCCGAACACGAACAGCAGAATCGGACCCAGATAAATCGGCAGGTAGGCCACCCCGTCGCGCGCTGCCGTGCCCACTGCGCCGTAGAACGTCCACGACGAGCAGTACACCGCCAGCGCCAGGCTGTAGATGATCGGGCGCAGCTTCGGCTGGCGCGGATACACCGGCCGGCGATCGCCTGCATAAGCCACCACGAACAGCAGCCCAACGTACAGCAGCGACACCAGCAGCAGCAGCCAACCCTGAATCAAGCAGCGCCTCCCGAATCATCTTGCCTGTCAAGCCAATCGCCGCGAGCGCGCCGAGGGCGTGCATGCGCGCTTGTCTGCGGCGGCGGCCGGCGCCACCATGCACGCATGCCCGTCACCCACGCGTCGCTACCCGCCAACCTAGCAGAGCACCTGCACGATAACGAGATGCACGTGTGGCAGCTGGCTTATCGGGCGGAGCAGCGGCGTGCTCCGCTGCGTGCGCTGCTGGCGGCCTACCTCGGCATCGAGGCAGCGCGACTGAGCGTGGTGGATGACGCTTTTGGCCGGCCGGTGCTCGGGCCTGCGCACGCACAGGCGTTCGGTTTCAACTGGTCGCACAGCGGGTCGCACGCGCTGGTTGCGCTGGGTCGCCACGTCGCGCCCGGCATCGATGTCGAACTGCAGCGACCGCGACCGCGCGCGCTGGATATCGCGCGGCGCTTCTTCAGTACGGCGGAGGCCGACGCGCTGGCCGCGCTGCCGGCCGATCAGCGCAGCGCCGCCTTCCTCGACCTGTGGACGGCGAAGGAGGCCGTGCTCAAGGCACTCGGCCGCGGCCTCGCCTTCGGCCTGCATCGGCTCAGCATCACGCGTACGGATGCTGGCCTCATGCTGTGCCAACTGGAGCAGGACGATGTCGACGCCTGGCAACTGCGGTCACTGTCGCTCGATACGTCACTGGTGGCGGCGCTGGCATGGCGTGGCGCGCCGCGGCTGGTTCGGCATTTCAGGCTGACCGATACGCTCTGAACGCGGATTTCCGAGCGCAGCACAGTACGCTTGTGGATCAGGCCCGCAAACATGTTATCCCTGCCGCTCGTCCCGAGCGTCGCGAAGCGAGGTCGAAGGATGCGTATCCGTACTGTTTGCCGGCTGCATCCATCGTGTTCGCTCATCACCGCAAGAGACCCTCCCTGCCATGACCGTGCTCAGCGTCAACCTCAACAAGATCGCCGTGCTGCGCAACTCGCGCGGCGGCGGCGAACCGGATATCTGCCAGGCGGCGCAGACCTGCATCGAGGCCGGCTGCGGCGGCATCACCGTGCATCCGCGGCCGGACCTGCGCCACGTACGGCCGGACGACGTGCGCGCCCTGGCCGCGATGCTGCGCGGCCGGGTGGAATACAACATCGAGGGCAATCCCTTCGCTCCCGCACGCGGCGCCTATCCCGGACTGCTGGCGCTGGCGCGCGACGTGCGCCCCACCCAGGTGACGCTGGTGCCCGACAGTGATGGCCAGCTCACCTCCGACCATGGTTTCGATCTGGCGCAGGATATGGAAAGGTTGCGCAACGTGGTGGGTGACTTGCGCGCGCTAGGCTGCCGCGTCAGCCTGTTTGTCGATGCCGCGCCACAGGACTTCGCGGCGATGCTGGCACTCGGCGTGCAGCGCATCGAGATCTACACCGGACCGTATGCCCAGGCCTTTGCCGAGGGGCGACCGGCCGCCGCACTGGCTGCCTGTGCCGATGCCGCACGGCGGGCGCAGCAGGCAGGCCTGGCGGTGAACGCCGGGCACGATCTGAGTCAGGTCAACCTGGGGACCTTCAAGGTGGCCATCCCCGGACTGGCCGAAGTGTCGATCGGCCATGCGCTGATCGGCGAAGCCCTGTACGAGGGGCTGGCCGTCACCGTGCGCAACTATCTGCAGATCCTGCGCTGAAGCCGAACGCCGAGCCCAACAAGCAAAAACCCCCGCACGAAGCGGGGGTTTGCGTTGAGCGAAGCCGGTGTCGTCACTTGCCGACAGGCGGCCTGGAGGTCAGTTGCCTTCGGCGAACCCGATCTTGGCCAGGTTGTAACTCTTCGCGTCAGCCAGCACGCTCGCCACATACTGATAGGCCACGCCATCAGCCGCGGCGATCTGGATCTCGGGCTGATTGGTCTGCTGGGCGATCACCGCCAGCTGGGCCTTCAGGCCGAGTTCGTCGACCGGGGTGTCGTTCCAGTAGAACGCGCCGCTCTGATCGATTTTCAGATGGATTGGATCGGGCGGATTCGTGGGCGGCGGCGTATTCACGTTCGGCTGCGGCAGATCGACCTTGATCTTGTGCGCCAGTACCGGCGCCGTGATCATGAAGATGATCAGCAGCACCAACATCACGTCGACCAGCGGCGTGACGTTGATCTCTGACATCGGGCCACTGGTGTTACTTGTGAAAGCCATGTCTGCTTACCCCTTCGGCGCGTCAGTGGTCATGAAGCCGACATGCACCATGCCCGCACCCTTGGCGCTGCCAAGAATCTTCTTGACGATCTTGAACTCGGTCGCCTTGTCCGCGCGGATCTGCAGTTCCGGCTGCGGCACCTTCTGTGCGTCGACCAGGAATTGTGCCTTCAGCTCGGCATCGGTGACCGGATGATCGTTGAGGTACATGCTGCCGTCCTGCTTCACGGCCAGATCCAGCGGCGGCGTCTTGACCTCGTCATCCTTGGTTTTCGGATTGGCGGTCGGCAACTGGATCGTGATGGAGTGCGACATCAGCGGGGCCGTGATCATGAAGATGATCAGCAGTACCAGCATCACGTCGACCAGCGGCGTGACGTTGATCTCCGACATCGGGCCGCCGGCATTGCCTCCTGTACTCATCGCCATGGGTCAATCCCTCACTTGCTTTCGACGCGCGAACCGGTGGCGAAGAAGTCGTGCAGGTCATGCGCAAACTCATCGAAACGGGCGTAGATCAGGCGATTCGAGCGGTTGAAGAAGTTGTAGGCAAGCACCGCCGGAATCGCGGTGAACAGACCGAACGCGGTCATGATCAGCGCCTCACCCACCGGGCCGGCAACCGCATTCATCGACGCATTGCCGGTAGCGGCGATGCCGATCAGCGCGTGGTAGATGCCCCACACCGTACCGAGCAGGCCGACGAACGGCGCGGACGAACCGACCGTGGCGAGCAGGGTCAGGCCGCCTTCCAGACGCAGGCTTTCACGCGACACGGCCTGACGCAGGGCGCGATCGATGAACTCCGAGCGGCTGAGCGACTCGGCCAGACGACCACCGGTACCGCCGGAGGTCTGCTGGTGATGGGCCACCGCCGAAGCGGCATCCAGCGCGATCTTCGAGAACGGTTCGCCCTTGGGCTGCGCTTCCAGCTCGCGGATCGCGTCCTGAGTGGAGCCGTTGCCCCAGAAGCCGTTGATCACGCCGTCGGCGCGACGGCTGACCATGGTGCTGCGAATGGCGTTGGCGACGATGAAGTACCAGGACGTGAATGACATCACGACCAGCGTCACGAACACGATCCAGCCAAGTGCATCAAAATTTTGCATCAAGTTGCTGAAGCCCATCTGCTTCATGGCTTCGGCGTTGGTGTTGCTACCCAAGGCCTGTGCGGCATCGGTTACTGCAGGAGTCTGTAAGAACATAACGCTACCCTAGGGAAGTCAAGCGTGAACTGTGAACGTAATCGACTGGAGGCGATTACAGCTGATTGAGATTGAAGTTGACCGGAACGCGGGCATAGCCCTCAATTTTCTTGCCGTTCTTGATTTCCGGATTGAATCGCCAATGTTGTGCCGCGTCCAGCGCTGCGCGATCAAGCTCACGGTAACCGCTGGATTTCTCCACCTTGATGTCCTTCGGCATACCGTCCACGCCCACCAGGATCAACAGCGTCACCGTACCCTCATGATGCTGCCGCGCTGCCTGCGGCGGATACCTGGGCTGCAGGCGACTGTTGTAGCTCAGATCCTGACCGGCCGTGATGTCTGACGGTGGTGCGGGTGGTGCGGGTGGTGCCGGCGGCGGCGCCTGGGTCGCCATCGACGATACCTCTTCCACCGGCGGTGGTGGAGCCGGTGGCGGCGGTGTCGGTGGCGGCTGGAGCTGCTGGATGATCTTCGGCGGCGGCTGCTTGGGCGGCTCCGGCGGCGGCGGCGGCGGTGGCGGCGGCGGCGGCGGCGGCTCGATGAAGTTCACCTGGACAATCTTGTCCTTCTCCTTGTGCTCATGCCCGGGCGGCGCCATTGGCGCCACCAGCAAAAGGAACGCAAATGCATGCAGCCCGATGGCAACTGCCAATGCCGAGGTGCGCTTCCAACTGAACGGCTCGCGCCCGATTTCTTCGTTACTTGAGGCCATCTGTCACTGTCTGAAGCTGATCAATCGAAAGAAACGCTACCGCAGCGGTTAGCCCGAAACCGTCGTTTGCACGGACGGAACTCGCCGCTAGGGAGACGCAGGGAAAGGTTTTCAACGGTACAACAGCGCATCACTTTTGTATAGCACCCACGAGGCAAAAATGGTCGCCCATCTGACTCGCGGGGTGTCGCGCGGCTACCTGCTACTTGCCGGCGCCGGCTTTTTTCAACCATGCCTTGGCCTTCTCGGCCGTTTCCGGCTGCTGCGCAGCGAGCTTCATCGCGGCGATCGCAGCCGGTTTGTTCTTCAGGCCGCGCTCGCTCTCGGCCAGCAGCATGTAGGCGGTGCCTTTGTGCTTGACGCCCTTGCTGATGCCTTGCTGGATCATCGCCCGCGCCTGGCTGTATTTGTTCTCGGTCAGCAGCAGGCTGCCACCACGGATGGCCGCTTCGCCATTGGTGCCGGTGGTCGTGGCCTTGCTGTACGCCGCGATGGCGCTGCTCACGTTGTCGGCCATCTCGTTGGCCTCGCCCAGCAGCATGTAGTTGTCCGCGCTGGGTGTCACGAGGCCCTTGGCCATGCCCTCATCGAGCACCTGGGTGGCCTTGACGGCGTTCGGCTTCGGATCGCTGCCGGACTGGGCGGTGATCAGGTAAAGCTTGGCCAGGTTGACGTAGTTGGCTTCGGTCTTGAGAGCACCACTGGCGCGGGCCTTTTCCATCAGCTGGATCGCTTCGGAATTCTTCTGCGCCTGCATCAGCACCGCCACCGCATTGTTGAGCGCGTCCGGATCGTTGGGGTTGGCGGCCAGCTGCTGCTCGGCAACCTGTGCGGCCTGGTCGCTCTGGCCTGAGGCGGAGTAGCTGGCCATCAGGATCTGGTTCCAGCTGTTTTCCGGCTTGTCGGTCAGCGACTGCGCCTTCTTGATCGCGGCTATCGCCTCCGGATACTTGCCGAGGCGGTAGTCGGCGTTGCCCTCGAGGGCATAGGAGTGCGCGGTTTCCTTCTTGCCCTCGGCGCGCCACTTGGTGATGGTATCCAGCGCTGCCTGGTACTGCTCGTCCGCGAGCTGGAACTGCGCCAGCATGTATTCGAGCTGGAAGTAGGTGTCGTTCGGCATCACCCCGATCGCCAGCGAGCGCTGCAGCAGCGCGATCGCGCCCTTGTAGTCGCCGGCGTTGTATTTGATCGTGGCCAGACCCTGCAGCGCCAGCGCCTGGGCATACTTGCTCTTGCTGCCGTCAACCAGAGGCTGCAGCAACTGGTCGGCCTTGGCGGCATCGCCAGCGCTCACCGCATCCAGCCCGGCGTTGAGATTTTTCTGATCCTTCTCGCTGCTCAGATCGAGCTTCGGTGCCACGCGCGTGGCGTTGGGGTACTGCACCGTCTGCTTGTCCTTGGCGGCATGGCTGTCGCGCGCAAGTACCGGACTGCTTGCCAGCGACAGCAGCAGCGCCGCGCTTGCCAGCATGGTGAACCCGGGGGCATGTTTCATGATGATCCTCGTGACTGTGTTTGCGCGTATGAAACACCCGCGTAGCCGCTGAGCGTAACCTGAGCCGGTACCTCAGAACAAGTTGCAGTGCCGCATGAAAGATTGTTAAAAATCAATTACTTGGTGCTTCCCCGTTGGCCCCACGAGGAGCCGGCCGCATGCTGGCTGCATCCGCCGAGCGCCGCCCATCAGGGTTGCCCCGCGGGCAGCATCGCCTACACGTCCAGGTTGGCCACTTTCAGCGCATTCGCTTCAATGAATTCACGTCGCGGCTCGACAGCTTCGCCCATCAGCATCGAGAACATCTGGTCGGCGGCGATCGCATCCTCGATGCCCACTTGCAGCATGCGGCGCGTCTCCGGGTTGACGGTGGTCTCCCACAACTGCTCCGGATTCATTTCGCCCAGGCCCTTGAAGCGCTGGATGCTGCGGCCTTTCTTGGCCTCTTCCAGCAACCAGTTGCGCGCTTCGAGAAAGCTCAGCACCCCACGCGTGGCATTGCCCCGACGCACGACTGCCGCAGGCTGGATCATCCCGGCAATCTGCTGGCTGATGGCGAGCAGCGGCCGGAACTCGTTGCTGCCAAAGAACGGCTGCGGCAGGAACCAGGTGTGGCTGAGGCCATGCTGCTCGCGCACCACCTCGATCGCCGCCGGCTGCTCGCCGTGGGCCGTGCGCAGCGACAGCCGGTAGCGCGGTTTGCCCAGCCCGCTGGCCGCCAGCCGCTGCTCGGCTCCCGTCAGCCACGCCTGGATCGCTGCGGGCTCGGCCCACACGGCAGGTTCCAGCGGGGGATGTTCGAGCATCGCGTGGAACACGGCGGCATCGAAGCGATGCGCCAGCTTGGCGATCTGATCCAGCGCCTGCTGGTAGCCGCGCAGCAGCTTTTCCAACGCCTCGCCGGTGATCGGCGGGGCATCCGGGCTGTAGGTCAGGGCGGCGTTGTCGACGGCACTGGAGATCAGGTAGTCGTTCAGCGCGGTATCGTCCTTGATGTACAGCTCTTGCTTGCCCTGCTTGACCTTGTACAGCGGCGGCAGGCCGATATAGATGTGGCCGCGCTCGATCAGCTCGGGCATCTGGCGGTAGAAAAAGGTCAGCAGCAGGGTGCGGATGTGCGAGCCGTCGACGTCGGCGTCGGTCATCAGGATGATGCGGTGATAGCGCAGCTTGTCCGGGTTGTACTCGTCCTTGCCGATGCCGGTGCCGAGCGCGGTGATCAGGGTGCCCACCTCGGCCGAGGCCAGCATGCGGTCGAAGCGCGCCTTCTCCACGTTGAGGATCTTGCCCTTCAGCGGCAGCACCGCCTGGGTCTTGCGGTTGCGGCCCTGCTTGGCCGAGCCGCCGGCGGAGTCGCCCTCGACCAGAAACAGCTCGCACAGCGCGGGATCCTTCTCCTGGCAGTCCGCCAGCTTGCCGGGCAGCCCGGCGATGTCCAGCGCGCCCTTGCGCCGGGTCATCTCGCGCGCCTTGCGGGCGGCTTCGCGCGCGCGCGCCGCGTCGACCACCTTGGAGGCGATCGCCTTGGCCTCGTTCGGATGCTCCAGCAGGAATTCGCCGAGCTTCTCGTTGACGACCTGCTCGACCACCGTCTTGACCTCGGACGAGACCAGCTTGTCCTTGGTCTGCGAGGAGAATTTCGGATCAGGCACCTTCACCGACAGCACCGCGATCATGCCTTCGCGCATGTCGTCGCCGGACAGCGTGACCTTGGCGCTCTTCGCCAGACCGGACTTCTCGATGTAGTTCTGCAGCGAGCGCGTCAGCGCGGCGCGGAACCCGGTGAGATGGGTGCCGCCGTCGCGCTGCGGGATGTTGTTGGTGAAGCAGAACATTGTCTCCTGGTAGGAGTCAGTCCACTGCATCGCCACTTCCACGGTGACGCCGTCCTGCTCCGCCACCAGGCTGATCACGTTGGGGTGCAGCGCGGTTTTCAGCTGCGCCACGTGCTGCACGAACGAGCGGATGCCGCCCTCGTAGGCAAACGTGTCCGAGCGCCCCTCGCCGCGCTCGTCCTTCAGCTCGATGACGACGCCGGAGTTGAGGAAGGCCAGTTCGCGCAGGCGCTTGGCCAGAATGTCGTAGTGGAACTCGATGTTGCTGGTGAACGTGGCCGGGCTCGGCCGGAAACGCACCAGCGTGCCGCGCTTGCTGGACGGCCCGACCACCTTGAGCGGATACAGCGGCTCGCCCAGCGAGTACTCCTGCAGGTGCTCATGGCCGTCGCGATGGATCGTCAGCCACAGGTGGTCGCTGAGCGCATTGACCACTGAGACGCCCACCCCGTGCAGGCCACCGGAGACCTTGTATGAGTTGGCGTCGAACTTGCCGCCAGCGTGCAGCACCGTCATCACCACCTCGGCGGTGGAGCGGCCCTCGTCCGGATGCATGTCGACCGGAATGCCGCGACCGTTGTCGCTGACGCTGACCGAGCCGTCCTCGTGGATGATCGTGACTACCTTGTCGCAATAACCTGCCAGCGCCTCGTCAATCGCATTGTCGACGACCTCGAACACCATGTGATGCAGTCCGGTGCCGTCATCGGTATCGCCGATGTACATGCCGGGGCGCTTGCGCACCGCCTCCAGACCTTTCAATACCTTGATGTTGCTTGAGTCGTAGTTGGATTCGTTCATGCGGTGACCGTTTCCCGGCGCCAGCGACCCGCCCGACGCGGCGCCGTGAAAGGCCGGACAGGGTTATGCCATCGTGGAATGATGCAATCGTTGATTATAGCAGGCGCGTCAGCTGGCCTTGTTCCACGTGAAACACCTGCGCCGCCAGCGACTGCAGGGCTTGCGGCAGTTCGGTCCCGGTAAGCAATATCTGCGCACCCGCCGCATGCAGCTGCGCCACCACGGCAGACTGGTGGGGCAGATCGAGCTCCGACGCCAAGTCGTCAAGGCAGACGATGGGCCACTCGCCCCGGCATTCGGCATACAACTGCGCCTGTGCCAGCACACAAGCCAACGCTGTCAGCTTTTCCTGGCCGCGCGAGAGGTGTTCACGCAATGGTGCCTGCTCGAAGGCAATCGACCAGTCCGCCCGATGCGCGCCCAAGGTTGTGTGTCCTCGCGCAAGATCCCTGCCGCGTTGTTCCCGCAGCTGCTCGGCGAGAGTCTGATCCACTGACCAACCGCGGCGATAGTGCAAAGTCAGCGGCCCGAGCTCCGGCAAAAGAAACCCCGCACTGGCGACCAGCCTGGGGTGAAGTCGCGCCAGGTAGGCTTCGCGTTGCTGATGGAGTTGTTGGCCCGCTTGCGCCAACTCCGCTTCCCAGGGAGCAAACAACGTGTCGTTGAGCGGTGCGCTGGTGGCACGCAGCAGGCTGTTGCGCTGCTTGAGGGCGCGTTGATAGCGGCGCCAATGGGCAAGAAAATCGTGTTCCACGTGAAACACACCCCAGTCGAGGTAGCGCCGGCGCTCCTCGGCTGCACCCGCAATCAGCGCGTGCGTGCCGGGTTCAAAACAGACGACGGCGCACTCCTGCACCAACGCGCCGAGCGTTGCGCTGCTGCCATCGACTCTCGCCTCCCAGCGGCTGCCCTCGCGGCCGAGCCCCAGCCGACAGCTACGCTGATCGGAGTGGAGCATTTCGGCAAACAACGAGTATCCGCTGGCGCCGCGTTGCACCAGTGCTTCCTTTGCACCAGTGCGGAAGGAGCGCCCCCGAGACAGCAGAAAGACGGCTTCCAGTACGGTGGTTTTGCCGGCGCCGTTGGCACCGACCAGCACGTTGATGCCCGGTTTCAGAACAAGCTCAACCTCACCGAGGCAGCGCAAGCCCCGGATACGCAGTTGAGCAAGTCTCATGCCGTGCCTGCCGTCAAACGACAACGCCGGAGGGCGCAAGCGGCACTCCGGCGTTGAATGGCATCGCGTAGCAGAAAAGCCGGCATCGGCCAGGTGTCAGAGACGCAGCGGCATGATCACGTGGCGCGAGTGCTCGTTGTCGTTTTCCTGCACCAGGCAGCTGGATTGCGCGTCGCGCAGGCTGAGTCGCGCCTTGTCGCCGCGCAAGGCGGCCAGCGCTTCCAGCAGATAGCCCACGTTGAAGCCTACCGCGAGGTCGGAGACGTGAGTGTCCGCTTCCACCTCCTCCACCGCTTCCTCCTGTTCCGGATTGTGCGCCACGATGCGCAGTTTGCCGGGGGAAAGCTCAAGACGAACTCCGCGGTACTTCTCGTTGGACAGGATGGCGGCACGCTGTAGCGCGCCGCGCAGCACGTCACGATCCAGCGTGGCGGTCTTGTCCGCGCCCAACGGGATCACGGCCTCATAGTCCGGAAAGCGCCCGTCGATCAGCTTGGAAGTGAACACCACGTCGCCACGGCGCACGCGCAGATGGTTGCGACCAAATTCCAGCTCCACTTGACCCTCGCCGCTTTCGAGCAAGCCCACCAGTTCGTTGACGCCCTTGCGCGGAATGATGATCTGCCGGCGAGTGGTCACGGAATTCTGCAGCTGGGTTTCCTTCATCGCCAGGCGATGACCGTCGGTTGCCACGCAGCGCAGGGTGTGCTCCTGCAAATCCAGCAGCATCCCGTTGAGGTAGTAGCGGACATCCTGGTTGGCCATGGCAAAAGACGTACGTTCCATCAGGTCACGCAGCACTTCCTCCGGCAAGCTGACTTTTTCCATCAACTCGATTTCATCGACGGTAGGAAATTCACTGGCGGGCAGCGTGGTCAGCGTAAAGCGGCTGCGACCCGCACTCAGGGCAACGCGATCGCCGCTGAGTTTCAGTTCGATGCGTGCACCGTCCGGAAGTGCTCGCACGATATCGAACAGCTTGCGCGCCGGAATGGTGATTTCACCGTCAACCAGCTTCTCGGCCTGAGCGGTGGCCATCATCTCCACTTCCAGGTCGGTGCCGGTCAGTGAAAGTCTGCCCTCGGCCACTTTCACCAGCAGGTTGGCAAGTACTGGCAGTGTCTGGCGGCGTTCAACCACGCCAACGACCTGCTGCAGTGGCTTGAGCAGCGCTTCTCGTTGAATGCTGAATTGCATGGCTTTGCTTCCCCTAGTCCTGCTGTTTAGTCTTTAAAAGAAGTTTAGTAGCTGTTGTTGGCTCGGTGGATAACTCAAACATCCATTTTTTTGTATATAAATCAATATTTTGGGTGGATATTAGGCTGTGCCCTTGCTGGTCGTTTGACGGTGGATGCTTTGTGGATAACTGCATGCGCGCATCCATCCACCCATTATCCACAGCTTGCACCGCGGGTTATCCCTAATTTACCAAGTTACCCGTGCACTGCGGCCATCAGCCCGTCAGCGTACGGATCAACTGTTCCCAGTCCTGACGCATGCGTGGATCGGTTTCGACAAACTTTCGGATGGTCTTGCAGGCATGCATGACGGTGGTATGGTCGCGTCCGCCGAAAGCTTCACCGATTTCCGGCAGGCTGTGCCCGGTCAGTTCCTTCGACAAAGCCATCGCGATCTGCCGCGGCCGCGCCAGCGAACGCACGCGTCGCTTCGACAGCAGGTCCTGCAGGCGCACGTTGAAGTATTCGGCGGTGATCTTCTGGATGTTCGGCACGGTGATGGCCTGGGCGTGCGTGGCCAGCAGATCGCGCAGGGTCTCTTCGGCGAAATCGGCGGTGATCGGCTTGCCGTAGAAGTTGGCGCGCGCCGCCAGTGTGTTCAGGGCGCCTTCGAGATCGCGCACGTTGGAACGGATGCGCTTGGCCAGCAGCATCGCCACGCTCTCGTCCACCGCCACCCCTTTTTCGTGCGCCTTGGCCAGCAGGATCGCCGCGCGCGTCTCGAAATCGGGGGGTTCGATCGCCACGCTCAGCCCCCAGCCCAGCCGGGACTTCAGGCGCGGCTCAAGCTTGTCGACTTCCTTCGGGTAACGATCGCAGGTGAGGATGATCTGCTGCTTGGATTCGAACAGCGCATTGAAGGTATGGAAGAACTCCTCCTGCGTGGTGTCCTTGCCGGCGAAGAACTGGATGTCATCGATCAGCAACGCATCGACCGAGCGGAAGCGCCGTTTGAACTCATCCATGCTCTTGGCGCGCAACGCCTCGATCATCGAGCCGACGAACTGCTCGGAGCGCAGGTACAGCACCTTGAAGTCAGGATTGTGCTCGCGCATCAGGTTGCCGGCGGCATGCATCAGATGGGTCTTGCCCAGCCCGGTGCCACCGTACAGCAACAAGGGGTTGTAGGCGCGGCCCGGGTTGGTCGCCACCTGCATGGCGGCCGCCTTGCCGAGCTGGTTGGATTTGCCCTCGACGAAGGTCTCGAAGGTGTAGTGCGGATCGAGATTATGGTGGTAAGTCTGGCTGGGCGCTTCTGCAGCACGGCTGCGCCCCGCTACAGCCGGCTGAGCGGCGGGGCCCGGTTTCGCCGTGCGCGCCGAATTGGAGCCTACCTTCAGCCGCACAGGCCAGGGCTTGCCCCCTTGCAGTTGCTGCAACACGGTCTCGATCTGCACCAGATAGCGTTCGCGCACGGTATCGAGCGTGTAGGAATTGGGTGCGAACAGCTGCAGCCCGGCCGGGCCGTCGCGCGCCTGCAGCGGCATCAGCCAGGTGTGCAGGTCCTCGGCGCTCAGATCGCCCTCGAGACGCTCAAGGCAGCGCCGCCACAGATCACTCATGAATACTTTTCAGCCACAGCGTGGGGCGCGTGCACGCGCAGAACGGACAAGTCTAGCAGCAGCATACGTGCCGTTATCGGTCAGATATCCACATGGCTATCCACAGGTTGGGCTCAGGCGCGATTTGACAGTGCTCCTGAAAACACCACATACTTTCCAACCTTTTTATCCACATTCCCTTCGGAGTAAGCCATGAAGCGGACCTTCCAGCCCAGCAAGCTCAAGCGCGCGCGCACGCACGGTTTCCGTGCCCGTATGGCAACCGCCGACGGTCGCAAGATTCTCAACGCCCGTCGCGCAAAGGGCCGCAAGCGCCTGATCCCGTAAGCGGAACAACCGCGATGCCGACCGCCGGGCTGCCGCGCGAGGCGCGGCTGCGTCGCGCGGGTGATTTTGCCGCGTTGCGATCGAGCAGCGGTCGCGCAGGCGGCCGCTGTTTTCATATGCGCTATCGGCGCAATGAGCTCGGCCACGCCCGCCTGGGCCTGGCCATTTCCAAGCGTGTCTCCAAACGCGCCGTCGAGCGCAACCGCATCAAGCGTCTGGTTCGCGAATCATTTCGACGCATACGCCACCAGCTCCCGGCGGTCGATCTGATGGTGATGGCGCGCGAACACGCCGCCGGGGTATCCGGCACGCTTTTGCTGGGCGAGCTCGACGAGCTGTGGCAGAAGCTGCTGGCGAATCGGACCGGAACCGCGGCGCCGACACCCGCGCACCATTGAAGCGAACCGACGCGACCGCCACAATCCCGTGTTGGCCTGCCCCTTTCTGATTACCGCGGCTTGCATGGTCGTGGTGCCACCCGGATTTGTTACGCGATGAATCAAACGCGCACCTTCCTCATGTTTGCCCTGCTGGCCGTGGGCTACTTCCTGTTTCTGGCCTGGGAGAAGGATTACGCGCCACCTTCCCCGCCGCCGCCGGTCGCCTCCAGCGCGCGTATGTCGAGCGCCGATGGCAGCGTGCCAATGGCCAGCAGCACGGTTACAGCGCCGCCCTCCGGCACCACGCCCGCCGTGCCGGCGCTGGCCGGCAGCGCGAGCGTACCCGCAGCGCGGCTGATCAACATCACCACCGACGTCCTGCAGTTGAGCGTGGATACACGCGGCGGCAGCCTGGTGCATGCCGAGCTGCTGGCCTACCCGTCGGCGCCGCTCACGCACAAGGCACCTAATCCGCCACCGACGGTTCTGCTGGACCACGACGCCACGCATTATTTCGTGGCGCAGAGCGGCCTGGTCAGCAGCAGCGACACCGCAGCGCAGGATCAGCCCGATCATCTGGCGCTGTTCCAGAGCGCCCGGAGCGCGTACACGCTGGCCAGCGGGCAGAACACGCTGAGCGTCGACCTGACCTGGCAGGATGCCGCCGGCCTGAAGGTCACCAAGACGTATACGTTCACGCGCGGCAGCTACGTGATCGATGTCACCCAGCGCATCGACAACGCCGGCAGCCAGGCGTGGCAGGGCAACGCCTACGAGCAGCTGCAGCGGGTGGCTCCGCCCAAGCCGGCCAGCTGGTTCAGCCACTACACCGATCCCGAATCGCGCGCCTTCCAGGGAGCGGGCTGGTACACGGGCGAGAAGTTTGAAAAGCTCACTTTCGAGGATTTCAGCAAGAAGAGCGATCAGCTCGACGCCTCGTTCAAGGGTGGCTGGGCGGCGATGCTGCGGCTGTACTTCTTCGCGGCGTGGATACCGCCGGCAAACGTAACGCAGCAGTACATCACCACCACCATCAACCCTGACAGCGCGCACCCGCACTACCTGATCCGCACAGTCGGCCCTGCCATCAACGTGGCGCCGGGCCAGAGCGCCAGCAGCCAGTCGCGGCTGTACCTCGGGCCGAATCTGCAGGGCACGCTGGACGCGATTGCGCCGGGGCTGGATTTGAGCATCGACTACGGCATGTTCAAGGTGATTGCCGTGCCGATGCACTGGGTGCTGTCGCAGTTGCATGCGGTCGCGCGCAACTGGGGCGTGGCCATCATCTTGCTGGTGCTGCTGATCAAGGCCGTCACCTGGAAGCTGACCGCAGTGCAGTACCGCTCCAGCGCCAAGATGCGCAAGCTGCAGCCGCGCATCGCGCAGCTGAAGGAGCGCTACGGCGACGACAAGCTGAAGCTGCAGCAGGCCACCATGGAGCTGTACAAGAAGGAGAAGGTCAACCCGATGGGCGGCTGCCTGCCGGTGCTGATCACCATGCCGGTGTTCCTGAGCCTGTTCTACGTGCTGGAAAACAGCCTGGAGCTGCGCCACGCGCCGTTCCTGTGGATCCCCGATCTGAGCGCGCCGGACCCGTATTACATCCTGCCGATCATCTACGCGCTGGTGATGCTGGGCACGCAGTGGCTCAACCCGATGGCCGCGGGCATGGATCCGGCGCAGGCCAAGATGATGAAGGTGATGCCGCTGCTGTTCACGCTGCTGTTTGCCTTCTACCCCTCCGGCCTGTGCCTGTATTACGCGGTCAACGGTCTGGTCGGGCTGGGCCAGCAGTGGTGGGTCACCCATCACATCGATCGCGAGGAAGTGGCCAAGGCCGCCTGAGCACACGCTGCTCCGCGGGCCATTTCATCAGCCGCGCGCGGGCAACCCGCGCGGCTGATTCGTCCGGAGTGCGCGCATGACCGAGCCTGCCACCGACACGATTGCCGCCATCGCCAGCGCCCCCGGCGCGGCCGGCGTCGGCGTGGTGCGGGTGTCCGGCCCGGCCGTGCCGGCGATCGCCCGGCAGCTGCTGGGGCGGGCGCCGCGGCCGCGCCACGCGCACTTCACGGCGTTTCGCGACGCCGCCGGCGCGCTGATCGATCGCGGCCTGCTGCTGCATTTCCCGGCACCGGCGTCGTACACCGGCGAGCACGTGCTGGAGCTGCAGGGCCACGGCAGCGCGGTGCTGCTCGATGCGCTGCTGCGCCGCGTGTGTGCCCTCGGCGCGCGGCTGGCGCGTCCGGGCGAATTCACCGAGCGCGCGTTTCTCAATGGCAAGCTCGACCTGGCCCAGGCCGAAGCGGTGGCCGACCTGATCGCCGCGCGCTCGCAGGCCGGCGCGCGCGCGGCGCTGCAGTCGATGGAGGGCGTGTTTTCGCGCCGGGTCGAGGCGCTGCTGCAGCGGCTGATCGCCGTGCGCGTGCACGTCGAGGCGGCGATCGACTTTCCGGAGGAGGAGATCGACTTCCTCGCCGACCCCGCCATCGCACGCCAGCTGGACGCGCTGCGCGCCGATCTGGCCGCGCTGCTGCGCGAGGCGCAGCGCGGCGTGCGCCTCAACGACGGCCTGCGTGTGGTGATCATCGGCCGTCCGAATGCGGGCAAATCGAGCCTGCTCAATGCGCTGGCCGGCACCGATCGCGCCATCGTCAACGCGGTCGCCGGCACCACCCGCGATGTGCTGCGCGAACAGCTCAATCTCGACGGCATCGCGCTGGAGCTGGCCGACACCGCCGGCCTGCGCGACACCGACGATGAAGTGGAACGCGAGGGCGTGCGCCGCGCGCAGGGCGAGCTGCAGCGTGCCGACGTCGCGCTGCTGGTCAGCACGGATGAGCACGTCGCGGCGGATCTGGCATGGTTCGCTCAGCTGCCCGCCGCAGCCACCCGGCTGGTGCTGATCAACAAGATCGATCTGGCGGCAACCGCGCCCCGTCGCGAACAGCGCGACGGGGCCACGTGGCTGTGGGCCTCGGCGCGCACCGGCGCCGGCATCGATGCGCTGCGCGAGGAACTCAAGCGGCTGGCCGGCAGCGGTGGTGAAGGCGCCTTCAGCGCGCGGCGGCGACACGTGCTGGCACTGCAACA
>JAJYSM010000092.1 GCA_021793575.1 Pseudomonadota bacterium | reverse complement strand
AAATCCGTTCGTTTCGGCGAAAGTGGCGACGGATGCCCCTGTTTTCGCACCCCGTTGGTGCGATTTGCCTGCTTGGTGCGCAGAGGGGCGCTGCGCCGATCTCAAGCCCGACAGGCTGCTAGCGGCTCGCGTACCTGGCGACGGATGTCACCGAGGGTGGAGTCCAGCTGGGGCGTGCGGCCTTCAGCTGCGTAGGTGAGCCGAGCGGCCAGGCGACGCAGCAGCATGTCGATGCGCGACCAGCGCGCTTCAGTGCGTTCGAGCTGCGCGAGTAGCTCTTGCTCGGGGCGTTCGGGCTGCTGGGCGTTCATGGTCGTTCATCGGCATTCGCGAGCCGCCATGGTACGCGGCGGTACTTGCAAAAGCATGAGGTGAAGATGGCTGCGAGGTCGGACTGAGTCGGTCGGGGCGAGGCACCAGGCTGTCGCGGCAGCCGATCAGGCGGCGACGCGCAGGTCAGCGGCCAGCGCGGCGAAGTAGTCGCGGGTCAGCCGCAGCTGTTCGTCGGCCGATTCGGCGCGGTTGACCACGTCGCGAAAGGCGGCGTTTTCCGGGCGGTCTTTGGCGTACCAGCCGAGATGCTTGCGTGCGATGCGCACGCCGGCCTGCTCGCCGTAGAACGCATACAGCTGTTCGAGATGCCCGCGCAGGATGGCACCGACCTCGTCCGGCTCCGGCTCCGGCAACAGCTCGCCGGTGGCCAGATAGTGCGCCACTTCGCGGAAGATCCACGGCCGGCCCTGCGCGCCGCGGCCGATCATCAGCGCATCGGCGCCGGTGAGGTCGAGCACGTGCCTCGCCTGCTGCGGGGTGGTGACGTCGCCGTTGGCCAGCACCGGAATGCACACGGACGTCTTTACCGCCGCAATGGTTGCGTATTCGGCGTCGCCCTCGTATTTGTCGGCGCGGGTACGGCCGTGCACGGCCAGTGCGGCGATGCCGGCGTCCTCGGCGATGCGCGCGATGCGCAGGGCGTTGCGGTTGTCGCGATCCCAGCCGGTGCGGATCTTCAGCGTCACCGGCACGTCGACCGCCGCGACCACCGCCCCGAGGATGCGCGCCACCAGCGGCTCGTCCTGCAACAGCGCGGAGCCGGCCCACACGTTGCACACCTTCTTCGCCGGGCAGCCCATGTTGATGTCGATGATCTGCGCGCCGTGGCTTGCGTTGTAGCGGGCCGCCTCGGCCAGCATCGCCGGGTCGTGGCCGGCGATCTGCACGCTGACCGGCTCCGGCTCGCCGGCGTGGTCCATCCGGCGCAGGGATTTGCGCGTATGCCACAGGCGCGGGTCGGCGTGGGTCATCTCGGACACCGCCAGCCCTGCGCCCAACCGCTTGCACAGCAGGCGGAACGGCTTGTCGGTGACGCCCGCCATCGGGGCGAGCACCACGCGCGGGTCGATGCGGTAGGGGCCGATCTGCATCCTCGCAGTGTAACGGCCCGCAGCCGGCGCGGCGCAGGCGCTATCCTCCGGTTGGAGCCCGGGGTGTGCTGAGCGCCGCTCAGGGCATGCCGCTGCCTGGGCTGGCCGGCGCCAGCGCGTGGCGCTCGTGCCGGTGCCGGAACAGCACCACGAACAGCGCGGCCACCGCCAGCGAATAGCCGGCGAAGCTGAGCCAGATTCCGTGCCAGTCCTTGCTGCCGTTGGCGTCGGTGAAGCAGAACTGGATCAGCAGCCCGCTCAGCGAGCTGCCCAGCACCGCGCCGACGCCGTTGGTCATCAGCATGAACAGGCCCTGTGCGCTGGCGCGGATCGACGGATCGCTCTGGCCCTCGACGAATAGCGAGCCGGAAATGTTGAAGAAGTCGAACGCCATGCCGTACACGATGCACGACAGCACGATCATCCACAGCCCCGGGCCGGGGTTGCCGAACGCGAACAGGCCGAAGCGCAGCGTCCACGCCAGCATGCTGATCAGCATCACCGTCTTGATGCCGAAGCGCTTGAGGAAAAATGGTATCGCGAGGATGAACAGCGTCTCGGAGACCTGCGAAATCGACATGATGATCGCCGGATAGCGCACCGCCAGCAGGCCCTGGTAGGCCGGCTCGGTGGCGAAATCGTGCAGGAAGGTGTCGCCGTACGCGTTGGTCAGCTGCAGCGCCGCGCCCAGCAGCATCGCGAAGAGGAAGAAGATCGCCATCTTGGCGCTGCGGAACAGCTTGAACGAGGTCAGTCCCAGCGTATCGAGCAGCGAGCGGTTCGCGCCGCGCAGCTGCTGCGGCGGACAGCGCGGCAGCGTGAACGCGTACGTGCCCAGCAGCAGCGAGGCTCCCGCCGCCACGTAGAACTGGCCGGCCGAGGTTTCCAGGTGCAGCAGGCTGACCGTCCACAGTGCGGCGATGAAGCCGAGCGTGCCCCACACGCGGATCGGCGGGTAGTCGCGCACCACGTCCTTGCCGTCGCGCTTGAGCGCCGCATACGCCACCGCGATCGACAGCGAGATGGTCGGCATGTAGCACATCATGTTCAGCAGCATCACCCAGAACAGCGTGGCCGGGTTGTCCACCAGCGGCACCGTGAACAGCACCAGCGCGCCTGCCAGATGCAGGCCACCGTAGAGTTTTTCCGCGTTGACCCACTTGTCCGCGATGACGCCCATCAGCGAGGGCATGAACAGCGAGGCGATGCCCATGGTCGAGAAGATCGCACCGAACTGCGCGCCGCCCCAGTGCCGGTTCTGGAACCAGTAGGCGCCGATCGTGATCAGCCACGCGCCCCACACGAAGAACTGTAGGAAGTTCATGGCAACGAGTCGAAGCTTCAGACTCATGAGCAGCTGTCCGGCATCTGCGTTCCCCGTGCATGGGCCGGAGAACGTCTCCCGTGGCCGCCAGCGGGCAGGTTAGAGGAACCGCCGGCCCAGCGGCAAGGCGGGGCGCGGATGCGCGCGGGCTGGGTCTTTGATGTTGCGATCTCGGAACGGGTGCGGCGTGCGCGCCCTTCGACTTCGCTGCGCTACGCTCAGGGCGAACGGTGGGGATCCGCTGCGCTACGCTCAGGGCGAACGGTGCTGATCCGCGTTCCCCGCTCAGGGCAGCAGCTTGTCCGGATTGAGGATGCCGGCGGGATCGAACGCCGCCTTGATGCCGCGCATCAGCCCCAGTGTTTCCGGCGACAGCGCCAGCGGCATGAACTCGCGCTTGACCAGGCCGATGCCGTGCTCGCCCGACAGCGTGCCGTCGAGCGCGATCACCAGCGCAAACAGCTCGGCCAGACAGGCGTGCGCGCGCTCGCGTTCGGCCTCGTCGCGCGGCAGCAGGTTGACGTGCAGGTTGCCGTTGCCGGCGTGGCCGAAGCTCACGATGAGCACTGCGTGCTTCGCCGAGAGCTGCCGGATGCCGTCGACCAGCGCCGGCAGCCGGCTCACCGGCACCACCACGTCCTCGTTGATCTTGTGCGGCGAGATCGTTCGCTGCGCCGGCGACAGCGCCTTGCGTGCCGACCACAGCGCGGCCGCCTCGCTGTCGCTGGCGGCGACGCGCAGCTCCTCCAGGCCGTCGCCGCGCGCGGCGCGCGACACCGCCTCGACCGCGGCCGGCAGGCTCGCCGGTTCGCCGTCCACCTCGATCATCAGCAGCGCGCCGGCCAGCGGCACGCTGTCGCCGCCGTGCGCATGCGCCAGCCGCAGCGCCACGTCGTCGATGAACTCCAGCGCGCACGGCGTCACCGGCTGCGCCATGATCCGCGCCACCGCCCGCGCGGCGGCGCCGACGTCGCGATAGGTCGCGCGCAGCGTGCGCACCGCCGAGGGTTTCGGCGTGAGTTTCAGGGTCGCCTCGGTGATCAGCGCCAGGGTGCCCTCGGAGCCGATCAGCAGCCGGGTCAGGTCGTAGCCGGTGGCGCCCTTGCTGGTATAGGTGCCGCAGCGAAAGCCCTCGCCGCTGCCGGCCACCGCGCGCAGGCCCAGCGTGTTCTCGCGCGGCGTGCCGTACTTCACCGCGCGCGGACCGGCCGAGTTGCAGGCGAGGTTGCCGCCGATGCTGCACCACGGCGCCGAGCTGGGATCGGGCGGCCAGAAGAAGCCGTGCGGTTCCAGCGCTTTCTGCAGATCGCCGTTCAGCACGCCCGGCTCGACCACCGCGAGGCGATTGTCCGGATCGATGCGCAGGATCCGGTTCATCCGCTCGAAGCTCACCACTACGCCGCCCTGCACCGGCACGGTGGCGCCGGTGGTGTTGCTGCCGCGGCCGCGGGCGATCACCGGCACCCGGTGTTCGCGACAGGCCCGCACCAGCGCCTCGACCTGCGCGTGCGCGGTGGGAAATGCCACCGCGTCCGGCAGCGCGTGCCGGCGCGAGTTGTCGTAGGCGTAGGCCACGCGTTCGGCCTCGCCGGTGGCGAAGGCATCGGCGGCAAAGGTGGCGCGCAGGGTGGCGAGCAGTTCGCTGGAGAGTGGCATCGATCAAGCCCTGTCGTGGTGGATGCGTTGCCTGATGGGCCTTCCGCATGCAGGAGACTGGTTTGTGGGAGCGACTTCAGTCGCGATGCTCCTGGCTTCGATGGGCATCAGAGCAAGAGCGCTTCGGTGTGCATCAGAGCAGGAGCGCTTCGATGTGCATCAGAGCAGGAGCGCTTCGGTGTGCATCAGAGCAAGAGCATCGCGACTGAAGTCGCTCCCACAGATTCAGATTCAGGTTCAGATACAGATCCATATTCAGCCGGCCTCGAAGGCGCCGCGCAGCCACTGCGTGCGCACCGCGTCGGTGGGGCCGTCGTAGCTGACCACGTCGAAACGGCAGGCGCCGCGCGCGTGCTGCGGGTGCGCCGCCAGCCAGTGCTGGGCGGCCTGGATCAGCCGGGCCTGCTTGCCGGCGGTGACCGATGCGGCCGCATCGCCGTGGCTGGCGCTTTTGCGGTAGCGCACCTCGACGAACACCACGGTGCTGCCATCGCGCATCACCAGATCCAGCTCGCCGTGGCGGGTGCTGTAGTTGCTGGCCAGCAGGCTCAGTCCGGCGCGTTCGAGTTCGCGCCGGGCGCGCTGCTCGAACGGGTCGCCGAGCGCGCGCATCAGCCGGGCATCGACGCGGCGCCGCTGCCGGCCGACGAGCTGGCCGGTGCCGGCGCGGCCGGTGCGCTGCTGCCGTCCGGCGGGGCGCTGGCCGGGACGTCGTCCATCTGCAGGCTGCCGCCGAGCGGCCGCGCCAGGCCATCCTGGAACTTGGCCCAGATCAGCACGCGGCGCACGCGGCCGAACGCGTCGGCGGTGAGCTGGCCGCTGGCGCCGGGCAGGTAGCTGCCCGGATGCGCGTGCAGCCAGTCGAGGTAGGGCACCAGGTTCCACGCGTCCATGCCGAACGCAAACAGCCGCCCGGCACTGCCGCGTGCGGCCGGCAGCAGTGCGGCGATGTCGTCATGGTTGGGCAGCCCGGACTGCGCGTTGAACAGCCACGGCGCGTCGCAGAACTCCACCCCGTCCAGATCCTGGTTGGCTGCGGCGTCGTCATGGCCACCATAGACATGCGAGGTGGCGAACACCGGTAGCTGGATGTTCGCGAGGCGCAGCTGCGGTACCAGCTGGCGCGCCTCGTTCGGCCGCATGCTGATGAAGGCGCCGGCGTTGCTGGCGGCGTTGGCCAGATCCAGTCCGCTGATCGCATGATTGAACACGGTCAGCGTCTGCATGCCGTCCACCTGGCCGCCGCGCGCGAGCAGCTCGGCCTTGAACGCGCTGGCGGCACGCTGGGCAAAATCGTCGCTGGAGATCAGCACGTAGGCGTGCCGCAGGCCGCGCTCAACCATGTGATCGGCGGCCTGCGCACCCTCGGTTTCCGGCAGCAGGCCGAACTCGCTGACGTCGCCGGCGGGCAACTGCTTGCCGTCGGGATGGTTCAGCGCCAGCAGCGGCACGGCCAGCTGAGGCTGGCTGAATACGGCCGCCACCTCGCCGCGGCTCAGCGGCCCGACCACCAACTGCGCGCCGTCGCTGACCGCCTGGCGGTAAGCCGCCACCGCGCCGTCCGCGGTGCCGTGGCTGTTGTACACGCGCACGTCGGGGCGCGGCGCATGGTTGCGTCCGGCCTCGAAGTAGGCGGCGAAAAATCCTTCGCGGATCGAGATGCTGGCGGGCGCGTAATTGCCGTCGCTGGGCAGCAGCAGGGCGATCTGCGCCGGCACCTTGTAGCCCTCGCGCACGTTCGCGTCGGGGCCGGGCAACAGCGTGCCGACCGGCTGCTGCAGCAGCGGCTGCGGCCGCGCCACCGCCACGCCGAGCCGGCTCAGCGCCTCGTCGACCCAGGACAGCATCGGGTCGCCCGGCTGCATCGCCGCGGCGCGCAGCTTGAGCGGCGCGACGCCGAGCTGGCCGAGCAGGTCGAGTGCCTGCTGGCGGTTCTGCGACTTGTCGAAACCGCTCAGCTGCGGGTCCATCTGCACGCGGGTGCGCGCCGCGCCCCAGCTGTCGCCGCTGGCCTGCATGGCGCGGGCGCGCAGTTCCAGCAGGCGCACCAGCAGCGCGGGCGGCACCGCCACATTCGGCTGGGTGGTGAGCTGCAGCGCGGTGGCCGCGTCGTGCTGGCGCAGCGCGAGTTCGGCGCGCAGCAGGTCGAACCGCAGCGGCTCGTCGCCGCTCAGGTGCTTGTGCCGGATCTGCGCCAGCGTAGGCGCGGCGCGCTCGATGTGGCCGTCCTGCCACCACGCCTCGGCCGCCAGCAGGCGATAGTGGTCGGCGCTGCCGGAGGACTGCTGCGCCAGCGCCAGATAGGCCTGCGCGGCTTGCCCCAGCTGCCCCTGCTGCGCCAGCGCGGCGGCGCTGCGCGCGGCCGCGATTTCGGCGGGCGAACGCACGTTGGTCGGCACGCAGGCGCTCAGCAGCAGCAGCAACAGCAGCAGTCCGATCGCGGTGGCGCGCGTGGGGCGCATGAGGCGCATGGGAAGTCCCTTGATCGTCATGGTCGGCAATGCGCGATCATAGCCGATCGCATGCCCCGTTCCGGGTGCAGGAGTCTCACCATGTCATCCGTCCAGCCCGGCGCCCTGTGGGTGGTCGCCACCCCGATCGGCCACCGCGACGACCTCTCCGCGCGCGCCATCGCCACCCTGCGCGCGGTGGCGGTGATCGCGGCCGAGGACACCCGCCACAGCCGCCCGCTGCTGCTGCATCACGGCATCGACACGCCGCTGATCGCGCTGCACGAGCACAACGAGCGCGACGCGCTGGACGCCATCGTGCGACGGCTGCAGGCCGGCGACGCGGTGGCGCTCATTTCCGATGCCGGCACGCCGCTGATCAGCGACCCGGGCTTCCGGCTGGTGCGCGCGGCGCGCGCGGCGGGCATCCGCTGTATCCCGCTGCCGGGCGCCTGCGCGGCGATCGCGGCGCTGTCCGTGGCCGGCCTGCCCAGCGACCGCTTCGTGTTCGAGGGCTTTCTGCCGCCGAAGGCCGCGGCCCGGCGCAGCCGCCTGCAGGAGCTGGCCGGCGAGGCGCGCACGGTCATCTTCTACGAGTCGTCGCATCGGGTGGCCGAGAGCCTCGCCGACATGCGCGACATCTTCGGCGCCGGCCGCGAGGCGGTGCTGGCGCGCGAACTGACCAAGCTGTTCGAGACGGTGCTGGGCGAGCCGCTGGCCGAACTCGCCGCGCGCGTTGCTGCCGACCCCGACCAGCAGCGCGGCGAATGCGTGATCCTGCTGGCTGGTCGCGGCGAGCAGGTCGACGCGAAGCTCGCCGAAGGCCAGCGCATCTTCGCCATCCTGCGCGAGGAGTTGGCGCCGGCAAAGGCCGCCAAGCTGGCCGCAGCGATCAGCGGCGCGCCGCGCAAGGCGCTTTACGGGGAGGGGAACGGGGAACGGGGAACGGGGAACGGGTGATTCGAGGCGCGCGTGCGATGGCTGCTCGATGCATGCTCTTGGCGTTCCCCGTTCCCCGTTCCCCGTTCCCCTCCCGTACAATCGTCCACGGAGTCGGCCGGACAGTCGCGTCGCGCGCAAGCGCATCGAGGAAAGTCCGGGCTCCACAGGGCAGAGTGCCAGGTAACGCCTGGGCAGCGTGAGCTGACGGCCAGTGCAACAGAGAGCAGACCGCCGATGGCCTCGCAAGAGGATCAGGTAAGGGTGAAAGGGTGCGGTAAGAGCGCACCGCGTACGGGGTCAACGTCGTACGGCACGGTAAACCCCACTCGGAGCAAGACCAAATAGGGGAACGATAACGCGGCCCGCGTTGTTCCCGGGTAGGTTGCTGGAGCCAGACGGCGACGTCTGGCCGAGAGGAATGACTGTCGCGTCGCAAGACGTACAGAACCCGGCTTACAGGCCGACTCCACCTCTTTCCCGCGTTGCACCCCGGCATGACGCTCGTCGTGCCGGGGTGGCGGCGTGCGGGCGACAGGCCCTCCCGTTGTGAACGCAGGTTCATCGCGGACACGGTCTGATGGCCCCGGACGCGCCGATTAGTGCTTACTCGCGCCTGAAAGCCGATTAAAAAATCCCTAGCTTTCAAACACCTTGCGACAGTTCGTGAGAAAGCGCTGGAAACGTCGCCACAACTTCGCCTTTCTCCTTGATTCACAAGCGATTTCCCCTTGACAGTCGCAGGGGGCGAGACTATCGTGGGTTTCGGTGTGAAATTGTGGGTTTTAGTGGAGTAAGCGACGGTGTTCCAAGGCGAAACCGCCATCACGGTAGACGACAAGGGCCGCATCGCCATTCCCACGGCGTATCGCGAGCTGGTGACGGGCGAGTGCGCCAATCGGCTGGTGCTCACCTACAACCCGTTCGAGTCGGGCTGCCTGTGGCTGTTTCCGCATGCGGTGTGGGAGGCGGTACGCGATCAGGTGAATGCGCTCTCCAAGGTGGTCAAGGCGCACCGCGACATGCAGATGAAGCTGGTCGGTGCGGCTGCCGTGGTCGAGCCCGATGGCGCGGCGCGCATCCTGCTGCCGGCCAGCCAGCGCGCCACCACCGGCATCGAGAAGAAGGCGGTGCTGCTGGGCATGGGCGACAAGTTCGAGTTGTGGAGCGAGCAGGAGCACCTGAAGAAGATCCGCCAGACCATCGGCGAAGTCGAGATCACACAAGCAATGGCGGAATTGCGCCTGTAGGGCGCAATCGGCACGTGGGCGGGACGGGAGCGGGAGTGGAGCGGATGCTGCGGCACATCCCGGTGATGCTGGATGAAGCGGTGGAGGGCCTGTCCGTGCAGTCAGGCGGGCGCTATCTGGATGGCACGTTCGGACGCGGCGGGCATGCTCGCGCGGTGCTCTCGCGCCTGGATTCCAGCGGCCGGCTGCTGCTGATGGACCGCGATCCGCAGGCCATCGCCGCGGCGCGCGCCGAATTTGCCGGCGACCCGCGGGTGGCGATCCGCCACGCGAATTTCTCCAGCCTGGCCGAGTGGGACGAAACCGCCGCCGGGCTGGACGGCGTGCTGCTCGATCTGGGCGTGTCGTCGCCGCAGTTGGACGAGGCCGCGCGCGGTTTCAGCTTCATGGCCGATGCGCCGCTGGACATGCGCATGGACACCTCCCAGGGCGAGAGTGCGGCGGATTTTCTGGCCGCGGCCGACGAGCGCGCGATCACCGAGGTGCTGTGGCACTTCGGCGAGGAGCGCCACGGCCGGCGCATCGCCCGCGCCATCGTCGCCGATCGCGTCGCCACACCGTTCACCCGCACCGGCCAGCTGGCGGCGCTGATCGAGCGCGTGGTTGGCCGGCGCGAACCGGGCAAGCATCCGGCCACGCGCAGCTTCCAGGCGCTGCGCATCCGCGTGAACGGCGAGCTGGAGTCGCTGCAGCAGGGGCTGGACGGCGCGCTGGAGCGGCTCAAGGTGGGCGGCCGGCTGGTGGTCATCAGCTTCCATTCGCTGGAGGACCGCGCGGTCAAGTTGTTCATCCGCGATCACTCCGGCCGCGTGCAGAACAGCCGCCGCGGGCCGCCGGTCGCCCAGCACGCGGCGCGGCTGGCGGCGGTCGGCAAGGCGCAGTTCGCCGGTGCCGCCGAGCTGGCGGCGAACCCGCGCGCGCGTTCCGCCGTGCTGCGCGTGGCGGAGAAACTCTCGTGAAGGTGCTCGGCGTGCTGATCCTGCTGCTGCTGCTGGCGGCGGTGCTGACCACCGCGATCGGCGTGGTGTGGACGCGCCACGAAAGCCGCGTGCTGTTCGTCAGCCTGACCGG
>JAJYSM010000091.1 GCA_021793575.1 Pseudomonadota bacterium | reverse complement strand
GCCAGCCTGGCCGGCGGCGACCTGTTCGTGACCGGCACCAATACCGGCTATGTCGTCAGCAACCACACCAACGTGCTGACCGCCACCGGCGGCCTGAGCGGCACCTTTTCGGCGCTGAACACCGCTGCCAACGTGCTGCTCACCGCCACGCTCAACTACGACGCCAGCAGCGCCTGGCTGAACGTGCAGCAGGTGCAGGTGACGGCGGTGGCGGGCATGACCTATACCGCCGCCTCGTTCGGCGCCGCACAGCGCGTGCAGGGCGCCTTCAACCTGATCAATACCCAGCTCACGCAGCCACTGCCGGTCACCGGCGCCGCAGTTGCCAGCGGTTTCATCAGCGGCGCGGCCAGCCTGCAGCAAACGCCGAGCATCGCCGCCGCCCAGCAGTCGCTGCAAAGCCTGTCCGGCCAGCTGCACGCAGCCAGTGCGCAGATGACGTTCGAGGCGATCGACGCAGGCACACGCGCGCTGTCCGATCGTTTCGACCAGTTGCTGAGCGCGCCTTATCCCACGCTGGCAGTGGGCAGCTGGGCGCAGAACCTCGGTTATCACGGCAGCATGTCGCGCAGCGGCTACAACAGCGTCGGTTATGACCTCAACGGCTGGATGGGCGGAGCGGACCAGCGCCTCGGCAGCAGCGGCGTCTTCGGCTACGCCATCAGCCAGAGCCAGGGCCTGGGCCGGCTCGCCGAAAGCGCCGACCAAGGCAGCAGCCATGCGCTGGAGGGCATGCTGTACGCCGGCGTGATCCATGGCGCGTGGTACGCGATGGGGCGTTTCGGCGAGGGCAACTACCGCGAAAACATGCGCCGCACCATCCAGCTCGGCGGCACCACCTCGGGCGTGGCCAGCGACGGCACCGGCGGCTACACCGTGGCCTATGGCGAGAGTGGCTACCGGCTCCCGCTGGCCGGCATCGAGCTGACCCCTTACGTCAACCTGCAGTACGCCAACATCCGCCAGAGCGGCTTCATCGAACAGGGTGCGAGCGGCTTCGGCCTGCAGGCCAACGGGCAGAACATCGAACGCTGGCAGGCCGGCGCCGGCCTGCGCGCCGCACATGGCTGGCAACTGGACAACGGCACCCATCTGCAGCTGCAGGCGCACCTGCTGTGGCAGCAGGCGTTTGCCATGCATGGCGCCGTGCTCGATGCCAGCTTCAGCGGCCTGCAGCAGTATGCGCCGGTGGGCGGCATCGGGCTGTCGCGCTACGGCGGCGTGGCCGGCATGAGCCTCAACTGGGATCTTTCCCGCCGCTCCGCGCTGCAGTTCGGCTACGACCAGTTCGTCGGCCAGCACCAGCGATCCGGCATGGGTACGTTGAGCTATCGGCTGGATTTCTGAGGCGATCGACGCGCTGGCTGATCCGGTTGGGTGACCCCGGGCGCCGCATCGAAAAGGCCCGCATCGCGCGGGCCTTTTCGTGACGAACTCAACACCAGGCTCACGCCTTGCCGTGAAACAGCTCGCGGCCGATCAGCATGCGCCGGATCTCGTTGGTGCCGGCGCCGATCTCGTACAGCTTGGCATCGCGCAGCAGGCGGCCGGCCGGGTAGTCGTTGATGTAGCCATTGCCGCCGAGCGCCTGGATCGCCTCCAGCGCCACCTGCACCGCGTTGACCGAGGCGTTGAGCAGGCACGCGGCCGGGTCGATGCGTGATTTCACGCCCGCGTCGAACTGCTGCGCCACCATGTAGGCGAAGCCACGCGAACTCTGCAGCGCGGTGTACATGTCGGCGATCTTCGCCTGCATCACGCCGAAGGTGCCGATCGGCGCGTTGAACTGCTTGCGCTCGCGCACATACGGCAGCGCCAGATCCAGCGCCGCCTGCATCAGCCCGATCGGGCCGCCGGACAGCACCAGCCGCTCGGTATCCAGCCCGCTCATCAGCACGCGCACGCCTTCGTTGACCTCGCCAACGATGTTCCCGGCCGGGATCGCGCAGTCCTCGAACACCAGCTCGCAGGTGTTGGAGCCGCGCATGCCGAGCTTGTCCAGCTTCTGCGCGGTGCTGAAACCGGGCATGCCCTTCTCGACGATGAAGGCGGTCATGCAGCGGCTGCCGGAGGTGCGCGGCGCGGTGCGCATGTAGACCAGCAGCACGTCGGCGTCAGGCCCGTTGGTGATCCACATCTTGCTGCCGTTGGCGACCCACACGTCGCCCTTTTTCTCGGCCTTGCAGCTCATCGAGCCGACCACATCGGAGCCGGCGCCCGGTTCGCTCATCGCCAGCGCGCCGACGTATTCGCCGCTGCACAGCTTCGGGATGTACTTGCGCCGCTGCGCCTCATTGCCGTTGTGGAAGATGTTCTGCACCGCCAGGTTGGAGTGCGCGCCGTAGGACAGCCCGACCGAGCCGGACGCGCGCGAGATCTCCTCCATCGCCACCATGTGCGCCAGGAAACCCATGCCGGTGCCGCCGTACTCGACCGGGATGGTCATGCCGAGCAGGCCCATCTCGCCGAGCTTGTGCCACAGGTCGGCCGGAAACAGGTTGTCGTGGTCAATCTGGGTGGCGCGCGGGGCGATCTCCTTTTCCGCGAAGGCGTGCACGGTCTCGCGCAGCAGGTCGATGTCTTCTCCGAGCGGAAACGGGCGCATCGCGAACTCCTTGGTGTGCAGGAAAGCAATGGTAGCGCGCGGCGCGTCACAGCGTGCCGATGCGTAGCCTGCGCGCAAAAGAAAAGCCGCCGGTGCGCTGGCGGCTTGTTCCGGACGACGCGTCGCTTACTGACCGCGCATGCGGCCCTGGAAGCGGGTGCCGCCGTTGCCCATGTGCGGCAGCTTGATCTTGCCGATCAACGCGATGCGCTCCTCGGCCAGCCGGTCGGCGGCGAGGTAGGTCGGCACGTTCTCGGTCTTGCTGATCTCGAAGATGCGGCCCAGGTTGTAGTAGATCTGGCGCATCATGCGCATCGCGCGCTCGCGGTTGTAGCCGTCGATCTCCAGCGAGATGTTCATCACGCCGCCGGCGTTCACCGCGTAATCGGGCGCATACAGCACGCCGCGGCGCTGCAACTCGTCGCCGATCTCGTCGGTGGCCAGCTGGTTGTTGGCCGCGCCGCAGATGATCTTCGCCTTGATCCGGTCGATCGTCTGCGCGTTGACGGTGCCGCCCAGCGCGCAGGGCGAATACACGTCGGCGTCGACGTCGTAGATCTCGTCCAGGCCCACCGCCTCGCAGCCCAACTCGTCCACGGCGCGCTGCACCAGGTCCTTGTTGATGTCGGTGACGAACACCTTGGCGCCCTGTTCGCGCAGCAGCTTGATGAACTCCATGCCGACATGGCCGCATCCCTGCACGGCGTAGCTGTACTTGCCCACGTCCTCGTTGCCGTGCCTGAACTGCAGCGCGGCCATCAGGCCCTGCAGCGTGCCGTAGGCGGTGAACGGCGAGGGGTCACCCGAGCCGCCGTGCACCTGGTGCACGCCGGTCACGTACTCGGTTTCGCGGAACACGTATTCCATGTCGTTGACGTCGATGCCGACGTCCTCGGCGGTGATGTAGCGGCCGTTGAGCGAGTTGACGAAGCGACCGAACGCGCGAAACAGCGCCTCCGACTTGTCCTTGCTCGGATCGCCGATGATCACGCCCTTGCCGCCGCCCAGGTTGAGGCCGGCCACGGCATTTTTGTAGGTCATGCCGCGCGACAGCCGCAGCACGTCGTTCACCGCCTCCTGCTCGGTCTTGTACGGCCACATGCGCAGGCCGCCCAGCGCCGGGCCGAGCACGGTGTTGTGGATCGCGATGATGGCCTTCAGGCCGGCGTCCTTGTTGTGGCAGAACACGACTTCTTCGTGGCCGGTCTTGGCGATGGTTTCAAAGATCATTGGAACGGTGGACTCCGTTGTATTGGCGATGCCTGGCGGCATCCGCGCAGGGCCGGCAGGAGGAACTGCGACCGCCCGTCAGGGGGATCAAAAGGCCGGAAACAAGCCGCCCCGGCCGAAGCCGGGGCGGTCAAACAAGGCGCGCAGTTTAGTACGTTGCTCCGCCGGCGGGTGGTGCGACGCAGCAAGTCGCGATCGCCAGGACGCTCACGCGCGCATGACATGGGTTATGCTGCAGTGCAATAACATGATCGGCGCACCGATCCGGCCAGCCTGGCGCCGATGCTGGGCCCATGCCGTCATGGAGACACGCCATGCCTCGTCCATCCGCTGCTCCGCCGGTCTCCCGCACCATCGCGGCCAACCGCTTCAAGCTTGGCACCGTGCGCGCAGGCTTCGCGCTGGGCAGTCGGCTGCTGCCTGAGCGCACCGTGCGCCGCGCCGGCCAGCTGTTTGCCACGCCGTTTGCCAGCAGCCGCCAGCGCGCGCTGAGCGCGCCGCACGATCAGGCCATGCGGCAGGGCGAGATCATCATCCGCAACGAGCGCATCGCCACCTACACCTGGGGTGATCCCGCACGCCAGCCGTATGTACTGGTGGTGCACGGCTGGTCCAGCTTCGGGCTGCGCTACCAGCTCTGGGTGTCGCATCTGCGCGCGCTGGGCTACGCGGTGATCGCGTTCGATCAGCCCGGCCACGGGCTCAGCAGCGGGCGCTACTGCACCCTGCCGGATTTCGTCGACACCACCAACGAGCTGGGCCGCTGCTATGGCCCGGCGGCGCTGGGCATCGGCCATTCGCTGGGCGCTGCGGCGCTGGTGCTGGCGCAGGATCAGGCCTGGCAGGCGCGCCAGCTGATCCTGCTGGCGCCGGCGGCGGACATGGTGGCCGCCGGTGACCGCTTCATTCGCCTGGTGCATCTGGGGCCGCACCTGCGCGCGCCGTTTTTCGCCTGGCACGAGCACTACACCGGCGCCCATCCGCAGGATCTGCAGGTGCATCGGCATCTGCCTGCGCTGGGTCAGCGCGGCCTGATCGTGCACGATCTGGACGACCGCGACGTGCCGTGGGAGGAGGGCGAACGCTGCGCCCGCCACTGGCCCACCGCGAGGCTGCTCACCACGCAGGGGCTGGGCCATCACCGCGTGGTGGACGCGCCGGAAGTGATCGAGGCCGCGCTGGCGTTCCTGCGCGGCGAGGACGTGGGCGAGCGGGTGATCGGCAGCCCGAACCTGCCGCTGGGTATGTAACGCACAGCCCGGCTCTCGCGATGGGCCTCTGACGCGACCATTCCGCGCAGGCAGCGGCGGCCCACCGTACGCGCCGGTACGCCGAGGGCGCCGAGCGCCGCATGGTGAACCCCACTAGAATCGTGTGGCTAACGCTTACGATGCCGGAGTTGCCATGAGTTCCCCCGCCAAGCTCGTCCCTGCCGGCGCCGCCCGCCAGCAGACCACATCGCACGAAAGCGCGCCGCACGAAAGCGCCCCGCTGCGCTTCGTCACCGCCGCCAGCCTGTTCGACGGCCACGACGCGGCGATCAACATCATGCGGCGGATCATCCAGAGCCAAGGCGCCGAGGTGATTCACCTGGGCCACAACCGCTCGGTCGAGGACGTGGTGCGCGCGGCGCTGCAGGAGGACGCCGACGCCATCGCGCTGTCGTCCTACCAGGGCGGCCACGTGGAGTACTTCAAGTACATGGTCGACATGCTGCGCGAGCGCGGCGCCGGCCACGTGCGCGTGTTCGGCGGCGGCGGCGGCACCATCACGCCGGAGGAGATCGGCGAACTGCAGGCCTACGGCGTCGAGCGCATCTACCACCCCAACGACGGCATGAAGCTCGGCCTCACCGAGATGATCGAGGACGTGATGGCGCGCGCGGGCAGTGGCGCCATCCAGCGTGCGCAGGCCGAGTCCAGCGCCGTGCCCGGCGTCGACATCAACGACGAAATCTCCATCGGGCACATGCTCTCCGCCATCGAGCAGGGCAAGCTCGGCGATGCCGACCTCGCGCTGCTGCGCAAGCAGTGGGCGCTGGCCGGCCGGCAGACTCCGGTGCTCGGCCTCACCGGTACCGGCGGCGCCGGCAAGTCGTCGGTGGTGGATGAGCTGCTGCTGCGCTTCCTGCACGCGTTCCCGCAGATGCGCATCGCCGTGCTCGCGGTCGATCCGACCCGTCGCCGTTCCGGCGGCGCGCTGCTCGGCGATCGCATCCGTATGAACTCGTTGCGGTCCCCTCGCGTCTACATGCGCTCGATGGCCACGCGCCGCCAGCACGCCGCCACCAGCGTCGTGCTGCACGACTGCATCGACTTCCTCAAGAGCCAGCCGTACGACCTGGTGATCGTCGAAACCGCCGGCATCGGCCAGAGCGATTCGGAAATCGTCGACCTGGTCGACTTCCCCGTCTACGTGATGACCAGCGACTACGGCGCCGCCAGCCAGCTCGAAAAGATCGACATGATCGACTATGCGGAACTCGTGGTGCTGAACAAGTTCGACAAGCGCGGTGCCGAGGACGCGCTGCGCGATGTGCGCAAGCAGTGGAAGCGCAACCGCACCGCGTTCGGCCTCACCGATGAGCAGGTGCCGGTGTACCCCACCATCGCCAGCCAGTTCAACGACCCCGGCGTCACCTGGATGTTCGCCAACCTGTGCCGGCTGATGCGGGAGAAGCTGCATCTGGGCACTGGCTCGGATGCTCCCGTCCTGCCGGCACTTGTGGGAGCGGCTTCAGCCGCGATGCTGTCGCCGCGCGATGGCAAGAGCATCGCGGCTGAAGCCGCTCCCGCCAGTGCAACGGAGCCGCGCATCAACTGGCATCCCCAGCTCGACACCACGCTGAAATCCCCGCGCGCCACCGTGCTGATCCCCGGCTCACGCGTGCGCTACCTCGCCGAGATCGCCGAGCAGGGCCGCAGCATCAACGCCGGCATCGCCCGCCAGGCCGAGTTCGCCAGCAAGGCGCAGCACTACTACGAGGCGCTGAAGGAGCTTGGCGACGACAAACTGCCGAAGCCGCTGGAGCTGTATCGCAACGCCGATTTGCACGAGCCCATCGACTCCGGCGCTGCGCGCCTACGCTCAGGGCGAACGGACGTGGAGTCCGTCGCACCCGCTTCAGCCGTTCGCGCTGAGCGTAGCCCGCAGGGCGAAGTCGAAGCGCACCCCCACGTCGACCTCTCCCTCCTGCTGCTCCGCCAGCGCTACAACGCCGCCCTGAAGGAGCTCAGCCACGAGGCGATCCATCAGCTGCGCGAGTGGCCGGCGCTGTACCAATCCGTCACCGCCGAATTCAACGAATACAAAGTCCGCGACAAGGTCATCCGCGTCGACAACTACCGCGAATCGCTGAGCCACCAGAAGATCCCCAAGGTGGCGCCGCCCAAATCGAAGGACTGGGGCGAGCTGCTCAGCTTCCTCGGCCGCGAAAACCTGCCGGGCCACTACCCGTACACCGGCGGCGTCTACCCCTACCGTCGCAGCGGCGAGGATCCCACCCGCATGTTCGCCGGCGAAGGCACGCCCGAGCGCACCAACCGGCGCTTCCATTACCTGAGCCAGGGCGGCGCCGCCACGCGGCTGTCCACCGCGTTCGACTCGGTCACCCTGTACGGCGAAGACCCGGCGCCGCGCCCGGACATCTACGGCAAGATCGGCAACTCCGGCGTCAACATCGCCACTCTGGACGACATGAAGAAGCTGTACTCCGGCTTCGACCTCAGCGCGCCCAGCACGTCGGTGTCGATGACCATCAACGGCCCGGCGCCGATGATCCTGGCGATGTTCATGAACACCGCCATCGACCAGAACGTCGAGAAATACCTGCGCGAAGACGACGCCCGCTGGCAGGTCGCGCAACAGCAGATCGCCAAGCTCTACGCCGACAAGCCGCGCCCGCACTACCTGGGCGAACTACCGCACGGCAGCAACGGCCTCGGCCTCGGTCTGCTCGGCGTGTCGGGTGACGAGCTGGTGGACGCGGAAACCTACGCGCGCATCAAGACGGAAACCCTGCAGGCGGTGCGCGGCACCGTACAGGCCGACATCTTCAAGGAAGACCAGGCGCAGAACACCTGCATCTTCAGCACCGAATTCGCGCTGCGCATGATGGGCGACATCCAGCAGTACTTCGTCGACCACAAGGTGCGCAACTTTTACTCGGTGTCCATCAGCGGGTATCACATCGCCGAAGCCGGGGCCAACCCGATCAGCCAGCTTGCCTTCACCCTCAGCAACGGCTTCACCATCGTCGAGTACTACCTCGCCCGCGGCATGAGCGTGGACGACTTCGCGCCAAACCTGAGCTTCTTCTTCTCCAACGGCATGGACCCGGAGTACACCGTGATCGGCCGCGTCGCCCGCCGCATCTGGGCCCGCGCCATGCGCGAGCGCTATGGCGCCAGCGCGCGCAGCCAGATGATGAAGTACCACATCCAAACCAGCGGCCGCTCGCTGCACGCGCAGGAGATCCAGTTCAACGACATCCGCACCACGCTGCAGGCGATGTACGCGCTGTTCGACAACTGCAACTCCCTGCACACCAACGCCTACGACGAGGCCATCACCACGCCTACCGAAGAAAGCGTGCGCCGCGCGGTGGCGATCCAGATGATCATCAACAAGGAACTCGGCCTCAACTTCAACGAGAACCCGTGGCAGGGTAGTTACGTCGTCGACGTGCTCACCGACCTGGTGGAAGAGGCCGTGTACAAGGAGTTCGAGGCGATCAGCGAGCGCGGCGGCGTGCTTGGCGCGATGGACACCATGTACCAGCGCGGCAAGATCCAGGACGAGTCGATGTATTACGAGCACAAAAAGCACGACGGCTCGCTGCCGTTGATTGGCGTCAACACCTTCCTGCCGAAGGAGCATGCGGGGGAGATTGCTACGGAGATCGAGTTGATTCGGTCGACGGAGGAAGAGAAGGGGGCGCAGATTGCCAACGTGAAAACCTTCCAGCAGGCGCGCAACCTAGCCACTCCCTCTCCCCTGCGGGGAGAGGGCCGGGGTGAGGGGCTGGCCGAAGCGCATGCCCCCGGCTCCCTCACCCTGCTGCAAGCCGTCGCCCGCGAGCGTAAAAACGTGTTCGAACAGCTGATCGAGGCGGTGAAGTACAACTCGCTGGGGCAGATTTCGCATGCGCTTTATGAGGTGGGTGGGGAGTATCGGCGGAATATGTAGCCCGCTTTGCTCCCTCTCCCCCGGCGAAGCCGGGGGAGAGGGTTGGGGTGAGGGGCGCTCTTGGCGAGGCAGCCCCAAGTGCCGATCAAACCCAGTCACACCAATGGCTCAGCCGACGGAACGCTCAACCATGCCCATCATCTCCAGCTTCTTCGGCATCTACGTACGCATGTACTTCGCCGATCGCGCGCCGCCGCATGTGCACGTGGAGTACCAGGGCCACGAGGCGCTGGTTGCCATCGGCGATGGCGCCATCGTGCAAGGCGAACTGCCCAAACGTGCGCTTGCCTTGGTGAAGCAATGGTGCCTCGACCATCACGAAGAGCTGGAGCAGAATTGGATGCGTGCACAGGCGTTGCAGCCCTTGAGCCGAATTCCGGGAGCCGACAATGATTAAGTTGATCGCGGTGGAACCAAAAGAGGGGTTGGAGCTGTTGCTGCGTTTCTCCGACGGTGCTTCGGGTGTGTTCGATTTCTCAAGGTTCGTTGAAGCGGACACGGAAATGACGGCGCCACTGCGTGATCCGGCGTTCTTTGCACGCCACTTCATCGAGCTTGGTGCACTGGCATGGCCGAACGGCTTGGATTTCAGTGCGGGGTCCCTGTATCAACGTCTGCAGGATGCAGGCAAGCTACAGCATGGCATCAAGGCAGCTTGAGTTCGCAGGCTTGATCGCATGGGGATGCTGGATGAATGACTTGCCGAAATCGCCAGCAATAGACCATGAAAGTCTCGGTGAGCCGTTGGTTTGTGGCGACGTGCTGGATGTCGTGCAGGTGGGGCGTTTCGGACGGGACACCAAATATGCTACTTTGCTAGACCTGACCCCGTGCTGCTTGCGTGCTGCTTGTGCTGCTTGTGCTGCTTGGGGATGCTGGATGAATGACTTGCCGAAATCGCCAGCGATAGACCATGAAAGTCTCGGTGAGCCGTTGGTTGGTGGCGACGTGCTGGATGTCGTGCAGGTGGGGCGTTTCGGACGGGACACCAAATATGCTACTTTGCTAGACCCAATACTGTTCAGATACGAAGCGCCGGCACAGGCTGATGCTTTTGGTGGAGCAACACACCGCGATGGCGGACGTTGAAGCTGCTCATCTTGCGCTTGACGCCGCGCGGGTTGAAGTGACCA